>NZ_JBXWSG010000106.1:0-11298 GCF_059613305.1 Ruegeria sp. BHSB056
GGTTCGTCATCAGGTGGCCGACATTCCGCACCAGCATCAGCGAACGACCCTTCAAGGTCGCCTGCTCACCTGTCGGTGTGGTGAAGGTCAGATCCTCTGCCAGCTTGCGGGTAAATGTGGTGTCGCCCTTGGTGACGTCTTCGGTCAGATCACCCTTCATCAGGCCCAGCCAGTTGCCATAGGCCACGACCTTATCCGCTGCATCAACACAAGCGACCGAGTCCTCGCAGTCCATAATCGTTGAAAGGGCTGATTCCAACCGGACATCCGCGATACCTGCGGGATCAGAGGCGCCGATGGCGCCAGTCGGATCGATCATGATCTGAATATGCAGGCCATTGTTTTTCAGAAGCACAAAATCCGGCTTGTCTGCCGCGCCACCGAAACCAACAAATTGAGCAGGGTTTGCCAGTGCCGGGGAAAGAACACCTTCTTCAACATGCAGTCCCGACACCTTGGCCCAAGACCCACCCGCCAGAGGCACGGCGTCATCCAGAAAGGCTTTTGCCCAGGCTATCACCCGCGCACCGCGCGCCGCATCATACCCACCACCTGTTGGCAGATCGCCTATCGCATCGGTGCCATAAAGCGCATCATACAGGCTGCCCCATCGCGCGTTCGCCGCGTTCAGCGCAAAGCGCGCGTTGGTGATCGGCACAACCAGCTGCGGGCCCGGCGTCAGCGCAATCTCGGGGTCGACATGTGTCGTGTCGATCTGAAACCCGTCGCCTTCCTCGACCAAATAACCGATTTCCTTCAGAAAAGCCCGATAGTCAGTGGGATCAATGCTCTGACCCTCGCGCGCAATATGCCAGCTGTCGATGCGCCCTTGAATCTCGGCGCGCTTGGCCAGAAGCGCGCGGTTCTTCGGCCCCAGTTCAGACACCAGTCGCGCCAGACCCGCCCAGAAATCCTGCGCCGACACACCCGTACCCGGCAATGCCCGCGTCTCGATAAACTCTGCCAGTATTGGATCGATCTGCAGCCCGCTCAGGGTTTGTCTGCCACTCATCTTCCTGCTCTCCCGCGATTGTGTGCCGTTGTATGCGTAAGTGACTTAGGCCGAAAGTTTCCGATAGGCAACTTTCGACTTTGCGTTAGGGTTGTTCGGATCGAAGGGAAGCTGTTTCAAAAACAACAAGGGAATGGCGGGGGCCAGTTGCAGCTCTGGAACGATGCCCCTAACGTCGCGCCAGACACGAACCGATGCGAGGCCCCCATGCGCGACGCTGCCCCCACCACGATCTTCCTGAAAGACTACACTCCGTTTGGTTATCTGCTGGACAGCGTGCACCTGACCTTCGATCTGTCGGCACATGCAACGCGGGTCACGTCGCGTATCGCGTTTCGTCCAAATCCCGACGCGACCGATCGCACCTTTTTCCTGCACGGCGAAGATCTGAACCTGATCCGCGCGTCCATCAACGGATCCGAAGTTTCGCCTGACGTCACGGACAAGGGCCTGACCGCCGATGTTCCCGACGCCCCGTTCCTCTGGGAAGCCCAAGTTGAGATCGATCCGGGTAACAACACGGCGTTGGAGGGGCTTTATATGTCGAACGGCATGTATTGCACCCAGTGCGAGGCGGAAGGTTTCCGCAAGATCACATATTACCCGGATCGCCCCGATGTCATGTCCACCTTCACCGTGCGCATCAATGGCGACCTGCCGGTTCTTCTGTCGAACGGCAACCCCTCGGGCAAGGGCGAAGGATGGGCCGAATGGACCGACCCGTGGCCCAAGCCTGCTTATCTGTTTGCGCTTGTCGCTGGGGAACTTGTGGCCCATCCTGATCGGTTCACCACCAGATCAGGCCGGGATGTTGAGTTGAACCTGTGGGTGCGTCCGGGGGATGAAGGCAAGTGCGCCTTCGGTATGGAGGCGCTGAAGAAGTCCATGAAATGGGACGAAGATGTCTATGGCCGGGAATACGATCTGGACGTCTTCAACATCGTCGCCGTCGATGACTTCAACATGGGAGCGATGGAAAACAAGGGGCTGAACATCTTCAACTCGTCGGCTGTTCTGGCCAGTCCTGAAACCTCGACCGATGCCAATTTCGAACGGATCGAGGCGATCATCGCGCATGAGTATTTTCACAACTGGACAGGCAACCGCATCACCTGCCGCGACTGGTTCCAGCTGTGCTTGAAAGAGGGGCTGACCGTCTTCCGCGATGCACAGTTCACATCCGATATGCGCTCGGCCCCCGTAAAGCGCATACACGACGCCATCGACCTGCGCGCGCGGCAATTCCCCGAGGATAACGGCCCGCTCTCGCACCCGGTCCGGCCCGAAAGCTTTCAGGAGATCAACAATTTCTACACGGCCACCGTTTACGAAAAAGGTGCCGAAATCATTGGCATGCTAGAGCGGCTGGTCGGGGATGAGGCCTATGCAAAGGCGCTGGACCTCTATTTTGACCGCCATGACGGGCAGGCCTGCACGATCGAGGATTGGCTGAAAGTGTTCGAAGACACCACAGGCCGCGACCTGACCCAGTTCAAACGCTGGTACAGCCAGTCGGGCACACCGCGTTTGACCGTATCTGAAGATTGGGCCGACGGGACCTATACCCTGACGCTGAAACAGCGCACCGATCCCACACCGGGTCAGGCAGAGAAGCTGCCCCAGGTGATCCCGGTCGCCGTTGGCCTGCTGGGGCCAAACGGGGATGAGGTCCGTGCGACCGAAGTGCTGGAACTGACAGAGGCCGAGCAGAGTTTTCAGTTCACAGGGCTTGCGACAAGACCCACCGCCTCGATCCTGCGCGATTTCTCGGCACCGGTCATTCTGGAACACGATCATTCAAGCGCCGAACGCGCGTTTCTGCTGGCGCATGACACAGATCCGTTCAACCGCTGGCAGGCTGGCAGATCGCTGGCGCAGGACACCTTGCTGCGGATGATCTTGGACGAGGCAACCCCGGACGCCGATTACCTTGACGGGCTGCAGGCCGTGTTGCGCGACGACACGCTGGACCCGGCCTATCGCGCCTTGATGCTTGGGCTGCCGACGCAATCCGAACTGGCTGCGGCATTGCATGAACACGGTCAAACGCCCGATCCGATGGCAATCTGGTCGGCGGTCGAAACGCTGCGGCAAGCCACGGCACAGCATGTGCAGGATCTGCTGCCCCGCCTGCACAGCGAGGCGTTGGTTGATGGCCCCTACAGCCCGGATGCCCAGCAATCCGGAAAGCGCGCCCTTGGCAGTGCGGCACTGGCACTGACCTCTCGGCTGGACGGAGGGGCAATGGCGGCCACTGTGTATGCCAAAGCGGATAACATGACCCTGCAACTGACAGCCCTGTCCTGCCTGCTGCGCGCCCGCAAGGGCGAGGTGCAGCTGGCCGCCTTCTATGACCAATGGCATCATGACCGGCTGGTCATGGACAAATGGTTTGGCTTGCAGGTGACCATGGCCGCACCCGAGGCGACACCGGAAACGGCGAAGGCATTGACCGGGCATCCTGATTTCAACTGGAAGAACCCGAACCGGTTCCGCGCTGTCATGGGCGCGCTGGCGATGAACCACGCGGGGTTCCACCAGTCGGATGGCGCCGGGTACAGCCTGCTGGCTGGTTGGCTGATCCGCCTTGATCCTGTGAACCCGCAAACCACGGCACGGATGTGTTCTGCCTTCCAGACCTGGAAACGGTACGACACCGGGCGTCAGAACCTGATGCGCGCGCAGCTTTCTCGCATTGCGGAAACGCCGAACCTGTCGCGCGACACGACGGAAATGGTATCCCGTATCCTCGGCGCATGACACCCTACAGCTTTACCCGCCGCAACCGGAACACACGAACACTGGTCATTCTGGCCAGTGTCTACATGGCACTGCTGGCGCTGCTCATCCTGTTCGACGCGGCTTGGTGGGTTGTCAGTCTGCTGTCTCTGGCCACCCTCCCAGCGCTATGGGACGTGATCCAGAATACCAGCGCAGGCGTGCAGCTGGACCGGGATGCCGTACGCTGGTTCACGGGCAATCGGCAGGGCGATATCCCAATGCGGGATATCGACCATTTCCGATTTGACACCCGGTGGGACTTTTCCGTTCGCGTATCCATCGTCCTGAAATCCGAGAAACGAATCCGGCTGCCAGATGAGTCTCTGCCACCGCATCGGAATCTGGAAACCATTCTAAAACAGGCAGGTTTTCGCGTAGACCGTCATCATTTCACTGTTTTCTGAAACACTGCGTGATCTACGGGCTCATTGGACACAAAAAACAAAGTTTATTAAGCAAATTACTTGAATTGAACCCAAGACCTCGCCAGAATTCGGACTCAGTTAAGTGTTTTTACAGTTTTGAGTTTTACCATGTTTCGGTCGATAAGGGCGCTGTTTGCCCAGCCTTCATCCAATCCCACGGACGCCTCAGAAGATCTGTGCGCAACGAAATCTGCGCTGGCCGCTGCCCTGCCTGAACATGGGCAGCTCAACATTCCTGTTGCAACGTCGAATTGCGACAATCTGATTGGACATTCTACAATCGAACATGGGCGCTATCTGGCCAGACAGGATCGCTGGACCGAGTTGTCCGACGAAATGCGTGCAGCGGATCAGGATCGTGCTGCCGTGTCGGATGGTATGCCGATTGCCGATCTTTTGGCGTTCGGGGCCCGATCTGACGTGGTTCTGGCTGCGGAACATGCGCTGTCGGACGGCAAGGCCATATCTGACTACGATTTGCTGGGTGGTATTTCGGAACTGGAAGGCGAGTTGTCAGACAATCCCGGCGATCCGATGATCGCTGCTGTTGTGGCGCTGGCCCATATCGATCTGGCCTGGGCTTGGCGCGGGAACGCCACGGACACGGCCTTGCCGCCCTTGCACCGCTCGCGATGCGCCGCTCATTTCGACCGGGCCGCTGCAATCCTTCCCAAATGCAAGGCGGATGCACCGGACAGCCCTCTGATTGCGGCCGCCGGTTGTGCCCTGTTGGCCGGGCAGCGCAAGTCAAACGCCCGCGTTGCCGATGAGTACGAGCGCCTGATCACACTGGACCCGCGCAATCAGCGTCACATGCGCGCGATGGGCAGCCACCTTTTGCCCCGGTGGTTCGGCAGCTACGCAGAACTGGAATTGCAAGCCTTGCGCAATGCCGTCCGGACACAGGATGTCTGGGGCGCAGGTGGATATACGTGGGTGCAATTCGATGCCATCGCTTTGGACGAAGAGGCCTGCGCGCAGGTCGATGTCGAATATTTCCTTGAAGGATTGCGCGATATCGTAGGTTTGCGCCCTGACCAACAGATGATCAATATGTTGTCGGCCTATTGTGCAATCACCATTCAGAATGGTCGCGGGCTGAACGAAAAGGCAGACAATGTCCGTGCCCATATGCGCGACACCGCAAACTGGCTGATCCGCGATCACCTGACCGAGCTTCACCCCCTGATCTGGGCCCATGCCGCCAACGGGTTCAACAACTCTGTCCGCATCAACTCGCCCGAGCGGTTTGCTGCGCGCGGTCAGCGCGACGCGCTGCGCGCCATCTCGGATTTGTTCCGGGATGAACTGCGCAGCGGCAAGGATGTAACCTTCACACCGTCCGGTCTGCAGTTTTCCAAGAACTGAACGCGTCAGGATTCCCCCTTGCCCCTAGGCCCTGCCGGGCCTAATACGCAGGTTTAGACTTCTGCGGAAATGAGGCGCGCCATGCTCGACCTGACATACGAAATGCCCAAACCCAAAACCATTGCCGGGGCCAAGCACGATTGGGAACTGGTGATCGGGATGGAGGTGCATGCGCAGGTGTCATCCAATGCCAAGCTGTTCTCGGGCGCGTCCACAAAATTCGGGGCCGAGCCGAACTCGAACGTGGCTTTCGTGGATGCGGCAATGCCGGGAATGCTGCCGGTGATCAACGAGTTCTGCGTGGAACAGGCAGTGCGCACCGGGCTGGGCCTGAAGGCGGATATCAATCTGAAATCGGCCTTTGACCGCAAGAACTATTTCTACCCTGACCTGCCGCAAGGTTACCAGATTTCCCAGCTTTATCATCCCATTGTGGGCGAAGGCGAGGTTCTGGTCGAGATGGGTGACGGCACTGCGCGCATGGTTCGCATTGAACGCATCCACATGGAACAGGACGCCGGCAAATCGATCCACGACATGGACCCGCACATGTCCTTTGTCGACCTGAACCGGACCGGTGTTTGCCTGATGGAGATCGTCAGCCGCCCTGATATTCGCGGGCCGGAAGAGGCCGCTGCATACATTGCCAAGCTGCGTCAGATCATGCGCTATCTGGGCACCTGTGACGGCAACATGCAGAACGGCAACCTGCGGGCGGATGTGAACGTCTCGATCTGTATGCCGGGCGCGTATGAGAAGTATCAGGAAACACAGAACTTTTCGCATCTAGGCACCCGTTGCGAGATCAAGAATATGAACTCGATGCGGTTCATCCAGCAAGCCATTGAGGTCGAAGCCCGCCGCCAGATCGCTATTGTCGAAGCCGGTGGCAAGGTCGAGCAGGAAACCCGCCTGTATGATCCGGACAAGGGCGAAACCCGGTCGATGCGGTCCAAGGAAGAAGCGCATGATTACCGCTATTTCCCCGATCCCGACCTGCTGCCGCTGGAGATCGAACAGGCATGGGTGGACGATATCGCCGCCCATCTGCCAGAGCTTCCTGACGACAAAAAAGCGCGCTTTATCAGTGAGTTCGGCCTGACCGACTATGACGCCTCGGTACTGACTGCCGAAGTTGAATCGGCGGCCTATTTCGAAGAAGTCGCGCAGGGCCGCAATGGCAAACTGGCCGCGAACTGGGTGATCAACGAGCTGTTCGGACGTCTGAAAAAAGAAGACCACGACATCACGGAGTCGCCGGTTTCTCCGGCGCAGCTGGGTGGGATTATCGACCTGATTTCCTCTGATGCTATCTCGGGAAAGATCGCCAAGGACCTGTTTGAAATCGTCTATACCGAAGGCGGTGACCCGGCGCAGATCGTCGAGGATCGCGGGATGAAACAGGTCACCGACACCGGTGCGATCGAGGCCGCACTGGACGAGATCATCGCGGCCAATCCGGCCCAGGTCGAAAAGGCCAAGGTAAACCCCAAGCTGGCTGGCTGGTTCGTGGGTCAGGTGATGAAAGCCACCGGCGGCAAGGCCAACCCGAAGGCCGTTAACGATTTGGTCAGCAAGAAGCTGAGTTCCTGAACCTTACATTTTGTACAAGCCTGCCAGTGGCAATTGTCAGGTTTGTACAATCAGATTTCCACGATTTCTTAAGAAATGGGGTCAGCTCATCGGCTTGACTTCGCCCGTGATTGCACCCTTTCTTCCGCCCCAGAGAGGTGAGGTATCATGCAGAACAGATTTGATCAGGAACTCGAAGATCGGCTGGTGCGTTACGCGGCGATCGACAGTCAGAGCGACGAGACCTCGGCGACCACGCCGAGCACCCCGATACAGTTCGACATGCTGAACCTGCTGAAGCAGGAACTGACCGAGATCGGCGCTAGCGATGTGACGCTGACGGGTGACAGCGTGGTCGTCGCGACCATCCCTGGCACCGCACCCGGCCCGACGGTAGGCTTTCTGGCGCATGTGGATACGGCCCCCCAGTTCAATGCAACGGGCGTCAAGCCGCGGGTGATCAAGGGATATAACGGTGGTGACATTTCCTTTCCGGATGACCCGGATCTGGTGCTGTCCCCGGACGAGAACCCCTATCTGGCCGAGAAGATCGGACATGATCTGATCACGGCATCGGGCACCACCCTGCTCGGCGCGGATGACAAGGCCGGGGTGTCGATCCTGATGACCATGGCCCGGCATCTGATCGAAAACCCGGATATTCCGCACGGCCCTATCCGCATTGCCTTTACCCCGGATGAAGAGATCGGGCGCGGCGTTACCGAACAGCTGCCCAAGGATCTGGGGGCGGATTTCGCTTATACGCTGGACGGTGCCGAAGTGGGCGAGATCGAATATGAAAGCTTTTCTGCCGACCGTGCCGTGATCCGGATCGAGGGGGTATCGATCCACCCCGGACTGGCCAAGGACAAGATGGTGAACGCAGCCCATCTGGCGGCGAAGATCGTGCAGACCTTACCGCAGGCCACCATGACACCCGAAACAACCGATGGCCGCGACGGGTTTATTCATGTCACCGACATGAGCGGTGGATCGTCCGAGATGCAAATCAAGCTGATCCTGCGCGATTTCGAGATGGAGGGCCTTGAGGCGCAACGTGACATCGTACGGCAGGTCTGTGCCGCCGTGCAGGCCACGGAACCGCGCGCGACCATCACCTGCGACATCAGCCACCAATACCGGAACATGCGCTATTGGCTGGAAAACGACATGACACCGGTTGATCTGGCGCGCGACGCCTGCCGCGAGCTGGGGATCGAGCCGCTGTCGGTCCCGATCCGCGGCGGCACCGACGGGTCGCGCCTGACCGAGTTCGGCACCCCCTGCCCCAACCTGTTCACCGGAATGCAGTGCATTCACGGGCCGCTGGAGTGGATATCGGTACAGGACATGGCAGTGGCGACCGAGCTGTGCCTGTCGGTTGTGACCAAGGCGGCACAGGCTGGCGGCAATAATCAGGGCTGAAAACCGCCGGTCGGGCGACGGCTCTTTCACCCGGGGGTCAGCGTGGTAAGTTGGCGTGAACAGGTATTTAGGAACACTTGATGCAGCTTTTTGAATACAAGGTCGTCCCCGCGCCGCAAAAGGGCGTGAAAGCCAAGGGCGTGAAAACGGCCGAGGGCCGCTTTGCGGTCTCGGTCGAACAGGTTCTGAACCAGATGGCGCAGGACGGCTGGGAATACCAGCGCGCCGAGCTGCTGCCCAGCGAGGAACGCTCGGGCCTGACCGGATCGACCACAAACTGGCGCAATGTGCTGGTGTTCCGGCGGGCCGTGGCCGAGGAAGTCGATGCGTCGGTGATCGGAGACGTACCCGAGTTTGACAACACCCCGTTGGCCCAACCGATCCCCGGCCCCGGTATGGTGGCCGCGCCGAAACCAATCTCGGAAGAAGCGCATGAGCCGCCTTTGTCGTTGAAAAGCCGGGACCAGGTTGGCCAGGACACGGACACCGCGGGCGACAAGAAAGACGCCTGAGACGGATCAGGGTTTGACGTGCGGTTACACCTGCAACACGGTGTGCACCGCAGTTTGAGCAGCCCGCCCGCGGGCAGATTTGGCGCTGCGGGCGCGATATGTGCTTATCAACCCAGCGAAATCTGTGGCATGTTAACCAGACAACCGGGAGGGATTTTGAAATGGGTATTCGGCAGACACAGGGGCGGGCACGCCTGTATGACAGCATCCTTGATACAGTCGGCGACACGCCCTGTATCCGGGTCAACCGGATCGCGCCGGAGCATGTGACCGTTTATGTCAAGTTCGAAGCATTCAACCCGGCGGGGTCGGTCAAGGACAGGCTGGCGCTGAACATCATCGAGGCGGCAGAACGGGATGGGCGGCTGAAACCCGGTCAGACGGTTGTCGAGGCGACATCGGGCAATACCGGGATCGGGCTTGCCATGGTCTGTGCGGCCAAGGGATACCCGCTGGTTGTGACGATGGCCGAAAGCTTTTCGGTCGAGCGGCGCAAGCTGATGCGCTTTCTGGGCGCGAAGGTTGTTCTGACCCCCAAGGCGCAGAAGGGGTTCGGAATGTATACCAAGGCCAAGGAACTGGCCGAGGAAAACGGATGGTTTCTGGCCAGCCAGTTCGAGACCGCAGCCAATGCCGATATTCACGAGAACACGACCGCGCGGGAAATCCTTGCGGATTTCGAAGGCAAGCAGCTGGATTACTGGGTGACGGGTTATGGCACCGGCGGCACGGTCGCCGGGGTGTCGCGAGTGTTGCGAAAAGAGCGGCCCGATACGAAAATTATCCTGACCGAACCAGCTAATGCCGCCATCGTGTCGTCAGGCTATGTGAACACGCGCAACCACGATCACCAGCCCACCGAAAGCCACCCCAATTTTGAGCCGCACCCGATTCAGGGCTGGACGCCGGATTTCATTCCATGGGTCCTTCAGGAAGCCATCGACAACGCCTATTACGACCAGCTGATCCCTGTTCCGGGGCCGCAAGGGATTGAATGGTCGCGCCGCCTTGCCTCGGAAGAGGGGATATTCACCGGCATCTCGGGCGGGTCGACCTTTGCGGTGGCGATGAAACTGGCCGAAACCGCAGCGCCGGGATCCGTCATGCTGGTGATGCTGCCGGATACGGGCGAGCGTTATCTGTCGACGCCTCTGTTCGAGGGGATCGAAGACGTCATGACGGATGAGGAATATGCGATCTCGGCCTCGACCCCGTCGGCACAGATGAGCGCTGAATAAGGCGCAGCGTCAGGTTCCGATATCCAGCGCCAGCGCGTGGATGCGGGGCACGATGTCGCCCAGCGCCTTGTGCACGGCCCGGTGGCGGGCGACACGGGATTGACCGGCGAATGCGGCGGCGCGGATGCGGACGTTGAAATGGCTTTCGCCGCCTTCCCTGTGGCCTGCATGGCCGCGATGGCTTTCGCTGTCGTCGATCACGTCAAGTTCATGCGGGTCAAAGGCGGCTTGCAGGCGGGTTCGGATTTCGTCGGTCACGCTCATTTTTTTGCTCAGCGGCAAAATTTTTGCCGCCCCCCTCTTCTACTTTCGGCTGCTTAGACTAAACTGCTGCCTCCGAGTCGAAAAGATGCGTTCGTGAGGATTGAGCATGGCGAAATCAGACCCCTTCGGATTCGATATGTCCGTTTCCAGCGCCAAGAAAAAGAACCCGCGTGGGCGCCGGGGCATGTCGGGCGCGTCCGAGACCTCGGTCCGGATCTGCGATCACGACGGGTGTGAAGAGCCAGGCAAGTTCCGCGCCCCCAAGGCACCGGATGTGCTGGATGACTATTTCTGGTTCTGCCAGCAGCACGTGCGCGAGTATAACCAGAAGTGGAATTTCTTCGACGGCACCACCGAGGCCGAGCTGAACGCGCAACGCTCGAAGGACAAGGTTTGGGAACGTGAGACCAAGCCGATGGGAGACCCCGAGGCGCGCGCTTGGGCCCGTCTGGGCATTGAGGACCCGCATCAGGTACTGGGCGCCAACAGCACGCAGAACAAGGGGCGCACCTCGGGTGGAGGTGGACGTCGCCTGCCCCCTACTGAACGCCGCGCAATCGAGATTCTGGAGGCCAATGACAGCTGGACCAAGGCCGAAGTGCGCAAAGCTTACAAGAAGCTGATCAAGGTGTTGCACCCGGACATGAACGGCGGCGACCGGTCGCAGGAAGAGCAGCTGCAAGAGGTCGTCTGGGCCTGGG
>NZ_JBXWSG010000107.1:0-11206 GCF_059613305.1 Ruegeria sp. BHSB056
ACCGGGTTCTTCACCACCGGGCTCTTCACCACCGGGCTCTTCACCACCGGGTTCTTCACCACCGGGCTCTTCACCACCGGGTTCTTCACCACCGGGCTCTTCACCACCGGGCTCTTCACCACCGGGTTCTTCACCACCGGGCTCTTCACCACCGGGTTCTTCACCACCGGGCTCTTCACCACCGGGTTCTTCACCACCGGGTTCTTCACCACCGGGTTCTTCACCACCGGGCTCTTCACCACCGGGCTCTTCACCACCAGGTTCTTCGCCACCGGGCTCCTCACCACCGGGTTCTTCACCGCCGGGTTCTTCGCCCCCGGTTGGGTTATCAACACCGCCATTGGAGGGCGTGCCGTTTTCTTGGGAAGGTCCGTCCCCAGATCTCTGGTCTGAGACACCGATCGACGCGGTAGCGAAGTCACTTAGCAGACCTGCCAGCGGGGCGCATTCTGCACCGACGCGCGCCAGAATCTGATCGAAGTCATGACGGCGTTGAATATAGCGGATCATGCCGGATGTCACGGCATCGCATTCGCACAAAACCTGAGCAGACGCAGCGGATTGCCGCGCTGTTGCAACCGTACATGCCCCAGCGGCAAAGGTTTCACCGGCAGGTGAAAGCAGAAAAGTTGTCCCAATAAAAAACAGTGGAAACTTACGAGCTCTTTTACCCATTTTGAACTCCTTGTAACTCGATAACTAAACTTCGTCCTTCTATGCACCATTCCCGTGTCGGTGTTTGTGAAGGACGTCACACTTCTGACGTGTTTTGACCATAATTTGAGGGCGCCTACAATATCTTGTTGGTGAGGTTTGTGTCAGAAACCTTCAACCATATGGAGAAAACTGTTATTTTTCAAATAAAAACCGGGCAGTGAGCCCGGTTTTTCTGATTTCGTCTTTTGTCGAATTGGAAGCAAATTTGCCACACTAATGCCATTGTTTCCGTTTGGTCAGTTTGCAACCTGAGGGTGTTCTAGGCAGATTTGGCCATCCGCTTACGCTCGTGCGGGTCAAGAAAACGCTTCCGCAGACGCACCGCGTTTGGTGTGACTTCCACAAGTTCATCATCGTCGATATAGGCAATTGCCTCCTCCAGTGAGAACTGGATATGCGGCGTCAGGCGGACCGCGTCGTCGGATCCACTGGCGCGTACGTTTGTCAACTTCTTGCCTTTGAGCGGGTTTACTTCCAGATCGTTGTCGCGCGAGTGTTCGCCGATCACCATACCCTGGTACACGTCTGTTTGGGGACCAACAAACATGCGGCCACGCTCTTCCAGGTTCCACAGCGCATAAGCCACGGCCTGACCTTTCTCCATCGAGATCAGAACACCTGCACGACGGCCCGGAATCTGCCCCTTATGTGGCGCCCAGTCATGGAACACGCGGTTAAGTACACCCGTGCCGCGCGTGTCGGTCAGGAATTCGCCATGGTAACCAATCAGACCGCGGGACGGGACATGGGCGATGATCCGCGTCTTGCCCGTACCGGCTGGGCGCATCTCGACCAGTTCACCCTTACGTGCGCCGGTAACCTTTTCAATTACGGAACCAGAATATTCGTCATCCACGTCAATGGTAACTTCTTCGATGGGCTCAAGCCGCTGCCCGTCTTCTTCACGGAACAGAACCTGCGGGCGCGAGATGCTGAGCTCAAAGCCTTCTCGGCGCATATTCTCGATCAGAACGCCCATTTGCAACTCGCCACGGCCCGCAACCTCGAACGCCTCACCGCCGGGGGTGTCGGTGACACGGATGGCGACGTTCGACTCGGCTTCCTTCATCAGGCGGTCACGAATGACGCGAGATTGAACTTTTTTGCCGTCACGGCCTGCCAGCGGAGAATCATTGATACCGAAGGTCACGGTAATGGTCGGTGGATCGATGGGCTGCGCGGGCAGGGCCTCAGTGACCTGAGGGGCAACCAGCGAATCCGCTACGGTGGCTTTGCTCATGCCAGCGATTGTCACGATGTCGCCTGCTTCGGCCACGTCAATGGGCTGTTGAGCCAGCCCCCGGAACGCCAGGATTTTCGTGGCGCGGAAGTTTTCGATGACCGAACCATCGCGACTGAGCGCCTTGAGGTTGTCGCCAGCCTTCAGCGTGCCGCTTTCCACACGACCGGTCAGGATACGACCGATGAAGGGATCGCTGCCCAATGTCGTGGCCAGCATCCGGAAGGGTTCATTTTTGTGTTCGACCTGCTTCGGGGCAGGGACATGATCGACGATCAGGTCGAATAGCGCACTCAAGTCCTTGCGGGGGCCGTCCAGTTCCATATCCGCCCAGCCCGAACGGCCCGAGGCGTACATTGAAGGGAAATCCAGCTGGTCGTCGTCCGCGCCGAGATTGGCGAACAGGTCAAAGCATTCGTCCAATGCGCGGTCAGGTTCGGCATCCGGCTTATCGACCTTGTTCAGAACCACGATCGGACGTAGGCCCAGCGCCAGTGCCTTGGACGTTACAAACTTGGTCTGGGGCATCGGGCCTTCTGCGGCGTCCACCAACAGAACAACACCGTCGACCATGCTGAGAATGCGCTCGACCTCGCCGCCGAAATCGGCGTGGCCAGGGGTGTCGACGATATTGATGCGCGTGTCTTTCCATTCTACCGACGTGGCCTTGGCCAGGATGGTGATGCCGCGTTCACGCTCCAGGTCGTTACTGTCCATGGCGCGTTCCGCGACGGCCTGATTTTCCCGGAATGCACCGGATTGTTTGAGCAGCTCGTCCACCAGGGTCGTTTTGCCGTGGTCCACGTGAGCGATGATTGCGATGTTGCGCAGGTCCATGAGAGGTCAGCCTTTGAACGGGAAGTTGCCGCGCGCATAACGCGGCGCGGCAAAATATACCAGCCCTAACCGGCCTTCAGTGTCCGGCAGTCTTTGAAAAGAGGTGAATGATCAGGATTCCCGCCAGAATCATCGCCAATCCGAGAATTGCCGGCCAATCCAAACGCTGACCGAAAACGATAAAACCGATGAGCGCGATCAGAAAGATGCCTAGTCCGGACCAAATAGCATAGACAATGCCGACAGGCATGACCTTCAACGTCATCGCCAAAAGGTAGAATGCAAACGCGTACCCAACGATAACGATCACGGATGGCCAGAACCGTGTAAACTGCTGGCTGGCTTGCAAGGCCGTTGTGCCAATGGTTTCAGCCAGCACAGCCAGCAATAGATACAGATAGGCTTGGGGCATTTGAATACCTCGGAAAAGGGTGCGTCGGGTGGCCTGAGGGTGATTTGTGTGAGTGAAATACGCGGGCCGTCATGTTGTCTACAAGATTACCTTGGGTCAGGTATACCTGACTGTTTTTTCAGTCGAATGAATGTAATATTCGCTGCATATTTTTTCATTTTGTTAACGAGTTTTGAGCGATGACGTTATTTGCGAAATCAATCATATTTGCTTCGGGTCTGATAGTGGCGATTGGGTGGCTTGCTGACGGGGGGTCCGTCGAAGTGAATGCAGCCAACTTGGTTCAACAGTTTGATGGTAGTAGTGTTTTTTGAACGCCGCTAGAAACCAAGCAAGAAAGAAGGAGCCTTCAGGCTCCTTTTTTTATGCTTGAGGATCGGCTGTTTTGCCATTTTCGAAATGCGCAACCAGTTGCGGTTTCAGCCAGTCCCACAGCTGAGGCGCTCCCGCTGCAATAGCTGGTCGGACACGCGTTACAATCTGGTCGAATTTCACTTTGTATTCGACCCATGACCCGCCACCTGTTTCCAGATTTGCTATGGGTGTCTGAAAGCGGTCAACAGCCTTTGCAAACCTAGCTTCTGCGGTCTCAGCCGCCTCAAACTCGTGCCAAAGTTCAGTAAATGGCCTGTGTTGACAGTCAGGCAAAAGGCCAAACAATCGCTTGGCGGCGGCCTGTTCCTTGGCTTCCTGTTCCGCGTGGTCGACATGTCCATGGATCGGGTGGTCGCCCGCGTCGATTTCGACAACATCGTGCAAAAGCAACATCTGGAGGGTTCGGTCCACTTGAACGTCCGAATGCGCGTATTCCGACAATACCCATGCGTAGAGCATGACATGCCACGAATGTTCCGCCGAATTCTCGAACCTGTCACTGGCCATCAGGCGTGACGCGCGCAGAACAGATTTCAACTGGTCCGCTTCTGTAAGAAACGCCAATCTTTTCGTGAACGCGTCATCCTGAGGGTCCGAGTTGGTCAAGAGGTTTGTGGCATGCTGGTGCGCCAATGGAAACGCATGGGCCAGATACGCTGCGCGCCCGTTTGCCAGATTCGACCGCGCAATCTCCACATGATCCTCTCGTGGGTCGGTGGCGCACAGAACCTGAAACAGCGGCTGGCAGCGATCCAGAATCTTGGCAAACCGGGCATCCGGGGTTTGGTCCGCCTCGAATTCGTGCCAGAGCGAAAGAAATTCCTGCGCCTGTTCGTCGGGCAACAGGCCAAACAATTCCTGTGCTGCGGCCTGTTCAGCCTCGGCCACGGTGTCCCAATCCGTGTTGAGGTGAATCGGGTGATCACCTGTCACGATCTCAACCAGATCATGCAGCAGCAACATGCGGATGACCCGGTCGACCGAGATGTCCGGCCCGGCCAGCGGTGCCATGACCATTGCCCACAAAGCCAAGTGCCAGCTGTGTTCAGCAGAGTTTTCGGGCCTTGATTGGTCAAGCAGGACATTTGCCCGCTCGACCAGTTTCAGATTGTCGGCCCGTTTCAGAAATGCGACCTGCGCAGCCAGGCGATTGGTCATTGCTTTTCAATTGCCTTGAGTTTCGCGCGATGCGTGGCGAGGCGCTTGATCACGAATTGTCTGGCCTTGCGTTCGGCCAGACGCACGCGGATTTCCGTCAGGAAAGCCTCCTCCAGTGATTGCGACGCCGCACCAAGCACTTCACCTACCTCCACGAAGAACCGGTCTTCGCCAGTTTCGTCCATGACCTTCATCGTATCTTCGGCCAGTTTGGCCGCGAGCGATGTGATGGTGTCGGACATTAGCGGGTGTTCTCGGTCAGCCGACGTTTCACATAGTCGCTGACATCTGTGATCAGCGTGTCCATGTGGCGTTCCTGGAAGAAATGATCCGCGCCCTCAACCTCGTTATGGGTGATTGTGATTCCTTTTTGCTCGTGCAGCTTGTTGACCAGCGCGGTGGTATCCGCTGGTGGTGCCACACGGTCAGCCGATCCGTTGATGATCAGACCCGAAGACGGGCAGGGCGCAAGGAAGGAAAAGTCATACATGTTGGCAGGCGGTGACACGCTAATGAAACCCGTGATTTCGGGGCGGCGCATCAGCAACTGCATTCCAATCCACGCCCCAAACGAAAAGCCTGCAACCCAGCAGTGTTTCGAGTTGTTGTTCATGGATTGCAGGTAATCCAGCGCAGATGCCGCATCGCTCAGCTCGCCTACGCCCTGATCGTATTCGCCCTGGCTGCGACCGACGCCGCGGAAGTTAAAGCGCAGCACGGTGAAGCCCATGTTGTAAAAGGCATAGTGCAGGTTATAGACCACCTTGTTGTTCATGGTCCCGCCGAACTGAGGATGCGGGTGAAGCACGATAGCGATCGGTGCGTCTTTTTCCTTTTGCGGGTGGTAGCGGCCTTCCAGGCGGCCTTCGGGTCCGGGAAAAATCACCTCGGGCATGTGTGCTTTGGTCCTGTCATTTTCGTGCGGGTATCCGGATATACTTGACTATAATCGTCGGACACCTTAGAACGGTTCTAATTACATTGCTTGGCGCAATCGCGCTGTCAGTCGGAGATACGCACTGGCAGCGTCGGCGTCAATGATTTCGCGCAAATCCGGCTAAAAGGGGGCAGGGAATGAAGCTTTCGACCAAAGGGCGTTACGCAATGGTCGCTTTGGCGGATATTGCGCTTCAGCCAACAGACCGGCTGGTAACCCTGGGCGAAATCTCGGAACGGCAGGACATTTCTCTGCCGTATCTTGAGCAGCTCTTCGTCAAGCTGCGTCGCGCGGAACTCGTTGCATCAGTCCGTGGGCCCGGTGGAGGGTATCGTCTTGCACGTCCCGCCTCCGAGATTCGCGTGGTCGAGGTTCTTGCGGCCGTGGATGAGACGGTTGATGCCCTGCAAAAAGGGGCCGGAGCATCCGGTGCGTCATCGGGCAGCAGGGCGCAATCCTTGACGAACCGCTTGTGGGAAAGCCTAAGCGCGCATGTTTATGTCTTTTTGCATCAGACGCGCCTGTCGGATGTGATCAGGAACGACCTTGCGCCTTGCCCGGCAGTTCCAAGCCTGTTTTCCGTCGTGGATGAATGAGCTGGGTAAGTCGAACATGCATATGAGTTCCGTGCGGGAAAAGATGTATCCATGAAACGTGTTTATCTGGATCATAACGCGACCACGCCGCTGCGACCCGAAGCGCGCGAAGCGATGATCGCGGCGATGGATGTGGTCGGGAACCCGTCATCTGTTCATGCAGAAGGGCGTGCCGCAAAAGCGTTGGTTGAACGTGCGCGGGCGCAAGTCGCCGAGGCCGTCGGTTGCCGTCCGCAAGAGGTCATATTTACCTCTGGCGCGACCGAAGCGGCGCGGGTTCTGCAAAATCGCCCCGAAGGCTGCGACGTCTTTGTCGACAGCACTGCCCACGATGCGCTGTGGTCGCATTTCGATCTGACCCATTGTAGCGAGCATCCCTTTGGCCCTGGGCACATATTGGCGATGGGGCTTGCGAACTCCGAAACCGGAGTCATCACGCAGCCGCCACAGAAAGTTGAGAACCAGTGGCCCTATGGCGCGCGGCGCGCGGACTGGCTGTTGCTGGATATTACGCAGGTTGTCGGACGCATTCCATTTTCCTTCGCCTGGAGCGGCGCTGATATGGCGATCCTGTCGGCGCATAAGATTGGCGGGCCAAAAGGTGTTGGCGCTTTGATCCTGCGGCAAGGTATCGATATCGAACCTTTGGCCAGCGGCGGCGGTCAGGAGATGGGGCGAAGATCCGGAACTGAAAATGTGGTGGGTATCGCCGGATTTGGCGCGGCTGCCGAAGCTGCTCAGCGCGATCTGGCTGATGGAGTATGGGAAAAAGTCAGCGAACTTAGAAATATTCTAGAAAACGCCCTTGAGGCTGGTTCAATATCTACTATTTTTGTCGGGAAAGATCAGGAGCGACTCCCGAATACCCTGTGTTTCGCGACGCCCGGCTGGAAAGGCGAAACGCAGGTGATGCAGATGGATTTGTCGGGCTTTGCCATCAGTGCAGGATCCGCCTGTTCCAGCGGCAAAGTCAAAACCAGTCGGGTTCTGACAGCAATGGGATTTGATGAGACGGTGGCGTCATGCGCAATCCGCGTATCGTTGGGGCCAGAGACGACTGAAGAAGATGTGCTGCGTTTCGCCGAAACGTGGCTTGAAAAAGAGAAAAAGCATCGCGCGCGGGCTGCGTGATCTGACGGAGGGTAAGTCATGGCCGCTTTGGACCAGACCCAGGTAAAAGAAGGTGTCGATCAGGAAACCGTGGACGCGGTTCGCGAGGTCGGCACATACAAATATGGCTGGGACACCGATATCGAGATGGAATACGCGCCCAAAGGCGTGAACCCGGATATCGTCCGTCTGATCTCGGGGAAAAACGATGAGCCTGAGTGGATGACCGAATGGCGTCTGGCCGCGTTCGAGCGTTGGACAAAAATGGAAGAGCCCAAATGGGCGATGGTTCACTACCCGCCAATCGATTTTCAGAACCAGTATTACTATGCCCGCCCCAAATCGATGGAAGAGAAACCCAAATCTCTGGATGAGGTTGATCCAAAGCTGCTCGCCACTTACGAAAAGCTTGGTATCCCTCTGAAAGAACAGATGATTCTGGCTGGTGTTGAAGGGGCAGAGGATGCACCTGCCGAAGGCCGCAAGGTAGCGGTCGATGCAGTGTTTGACTCGGTTTCCGTGGGTACGACCTTTCAGGCCGAACTGAAAAAGGCAGGCGTGATCTTCTGCTCGATCTCTGAGGCGATCAAAGAGCATCCTGAGTTGGTCAAGAAGTACCTGGGAACCGTGGTTCCCGTATCGGACAATTTCTATGCAACATTGAATTCAGCTGTATTCTCGGATGGCTCATTCGTCTACATCCCGCCGGGCGTTCGCTGCCCGATGGAACTAAGCACGTATTTCCGCATCAACGCCGAGAACACGGGCCAGTTCGAACGCACCCTGATCATTGCTGACAAGGGCTCGTACGTCTCATATCTGGAAGGCTGTACTGCACCCCAGCGTGACACGGCACAACTTCATGCTGCCGTGGTCGAGATCATCGTCGAAGAAGATGCCGAGGTGAAATACTCGACCGTTCAGAACTGGTTTCCGGGGGACGAAAACGGCAAGGGCGGTATCTATAACTTCGTGACCAAACGCGCCGACTGCCGGGGTGACCGGTCGAAGGTGATGTGGACGCAGGTGGAAACCGGATCGGCCGTGACATGGAAATACCCGTCCTGCATCCTGCGCGGCAATGAAAGCCAAGGTGAATTCTATTCGATCGCGATTGCCAACAATTATCAGCAGGCTGATACCGGCACAAAGATGATACATCTGGGCAAAAACACCAAGTCGCGCATCGTGTCCAAGGGCATCAGTGCGGGTAAGGCCCAGAACACCTATCGTGGGCTAGTGTCGATGCACCCGAAAGCCAAGGACAGCAGGAACTACACGCAGTGTGACAGTCTGCTGATCGGTGACAAGTGCGGCGCACATACGGTTCCCTATATCGAGGTCAGGAACAACTCGAGCCGCGTTGAGCACGAGGCGACGACGTCAAAAGTGGATGACGATCAGCTGTTCTACTGCCGTCAGCGCGGCATGGATGAGGAAGAAGCCGTAGCGCTGGTGGTCAACGGGTTCTGCAAAGATGTGCTTCAGGCGCTTCCGATGGAGTTTGCGATGGAAGCACAGCAGTTGGTGGCCATCTCACTTGAAGGTTCGGTTGGGTAATGACGCGGTCACCCGGAACCCGCATCCGTAAGGATGATGTGCTGACCTGGCTTGGGTACGCATTGCCGGTTCTGGGCGGTCTGCTTGGCGTGGCCTACGTCAACACCCATTACATGGAATTCATCAACCCGGTTTGGGCAGTAGGTGGCGGGGCAGTCCTGGGTTGGATCCTCGGCAGACTGATCCGCAGATTACTGGGCTAGAACAATGCGGGGCCACGGCGCCCCTTGCGATACGCAAAGGACAAAAAATGCTGGAAATCAAAAACCTGCACGTACAGCTTGAAGAAGAAGACAAACAGATCCTCAAAGGTGTAGACCTGACGGTCGAGGCTGGCAAGGTACACGCGATCATGGGGCCGAACGGGTCGGGCAAATCGACCCTCAGCTATGTTCTGTCGGGGCGCGACGGGTACGAAGTTACCGAAGGTTCGGCCACTCTGGACGGTCAGGACCTGCTGGAGATGGAACCGGAAGAACGCGCAGCAGCAGGTGTTTTCCTGGCCTTCCAATACCCGGTTGAAATACCCGGCGTTGGCAACATGACGTTCTTGCGCACCGCAGTAAACGCGCAGCGCAAGGCCCGTGGAGAAGAGGAACTGTCTGCCGCAGACTTCCTGAAAGAGGTGCGTACCAAGGCCAAGACGCTAAAGATCGACGCGGATATGCTTAAGCGCCCGGTCAATGTTGGTTTTTCGGGCGGTGAGAAAAAGCGTAACGAAATCCTGCAGATGGCCATGCTTGAACCCAAGATGTGCATCATGGACGAAACCGACTCGGGCCTTGATGTGGACGCGATGAAACTGGTGGCCGAAGGTGTGAATGCCCTGCGGGACGAAGGCCGTGGGTTTCTGGTGATCACGCATTATCAGCGCCTGCTGGATCACATCAAACCGGATGTTGTGCATATCATGGCCAATGGTCGCATCGTTAAGACGGGCGGACCTGAACTGGCGCTTGAAGTTGAAAACAACGGTTATGCTGACATTCTGGCCGAGGTGAACTGATGGCTTTGCCGAAAGCGAAACAATCCGCAACCGAGGCGCGTCTGGCTGCGCTGACCATGCCCGACGCGGGCTGCACCCGTGGTGCACGCGAAGACGCTTTGGCGCGTGTTCTGGAATCCGGGTTGCCGGGGCGCCGGGATGAGTATTGGAAATACACCCAGCCCGACAGTCTGATTTCTGCCGAGGCTTTGCCTGCGGCGGTGTTTGTCAATGATGAACCGGTACTTTTCAACGACCTCGACCGTTTGAAAATAGTCTTTGTCGACGGGGTGTTCAGCGCCGAGGAATCCGATGATCTGTCGCTGGACGGTGTCAAGATCGACCGGATTGAAGACATCTGCTGCAAAGACATTCATTGGGCAAAAGACCTGTATGGCGTTCTGGAAGCGCGTGGCCAGTCCCCGGTTCAGCGCCCGTTGGCTGCATTGAACACGGCCTTTGCGTCGGACGGCGTTGCTATTCACGTTACGGGCAAACCCTCTAAACCGATCAACCTGATCTATCGTCATGCCTCACCGACATCCGACGCGATCCTGCATCACGTTATTCGTGTGGAAAGCGGGGCCGAGGTGACAATTCTTGAATCCGGTCCGGCGGCGTCGCGTTTCAACAAATGCATGGAGATTGAAATCGCCGACAAGGGGACGCTGCATCATGTGCGGGCACAAGGCAGGGACCATGAACGTCGTGCCGCGACCCATATGTTCACACGTTTGGGGGCAGAGTCGGTCTACAAGTCCTTCACCTTGACAGCGAATGGTGTGCTGACCCGTAACGAACAGGTCGTTGAACTGACCGGCGACAATGCTGTGGCGCATGTGGCCGGGGCCTGTGTTGGGGATGGTGATTTCCACCATGATGACACGGTGTTCATCACCCATGACGCGGTGAATTGCGAAAGCCGTCAGGTCTTTAAGAAAGTGCTGCGCAACGGTGCGACAGGAGTGTTTCAGGGCAAGATCCTTGTAAAGGAAGGGGCCCAGAAAACCGATGGGTACCAGATCAGCCAATCGCTGCTTTTGGATGATGACAGCCAGTTCCTCGCCAAACCCGAACTTGAGATCTACGCCGATGATGTGGCGTGTTCCCACGGCTCAACCTCGGGCGCGATTGACGAAACGGCGCTGTTCTATCTTCGGTCACGGGGTGTTCCGGTCAAGGACGCGACCAACATGTTGACGCTGGCATTCCTGGCAGAAGCAGTGGACGAGATCGAAGACAACGCTTTGGCAGATGAAATCGTAAGCCGTCTGGAAGG
>NZ_JBXWSG010000108.1:0-10998 GCF_059613305.1 Ruegeria sp. BHSB056
AACGTGGTCAGGCCACAAGGCTCAGACGCCATACACCGCCCCGTCAGCAACCTCGGCAAAAGTGGCTGACGGGGGTCAAGTTAGCAAACTCGAGATACAGAAGGCTCAGGACCCATTGATTTCGGTGGAGCGACATGATTCAGCGTTCAAAATCCACCGGTGAACATGTCTGATCTTTTCTGGCTGAGCGACGCGCAGATGGCGCGTTTAGAACGCTACTTCCCAAAGTCCCACGGCAAACCGCGTATGGACGACCGGCGTGTCCTGAGTGGGATTATCTTCTTAAACCGCAATGGCTTGCGCGGGAGGATGCGCCGAAAGAGTATGGCCCGCTAAAAACGCCCAACAACCGTTGGAAGCGCAGGAACGATAAATACATCTTCGCACAGATGCTGGTCGGGTTGGCGGCCCGGCACGGTGAGAAGAAGACTGTGATGATCGCCGCAACCTACCTGAAAGCCCACCGAACGGCGTCCAGTCTGGGCGTCAAAAAAGGCGCGGTCGCCTGATCGGGCGAACCAAGGGTGGCAAGAATACGAAACAGCATGCAATCTACGACAGCTGGGGCCGACCGCTCAACCTGTCCGTCACGGTCGGTCAGGTCAGCGACTACATCGGCGCGCGGGCGTTGCTCAGCTGCCTTCCAGACGTCAAATGGATGCTCGGAGACAGAGGGTATAATGCCGACTGGTTCAGAGAAGCTTTGAAAGACACGGGGATACGCGCCGGCATTACAGGCTGGAAGCAACGCAAGACCCCGATGAAATACGACAAGCGCCGATACAAACGGCCCAACTGCATCGAGATCATGTTCGCCAGACTTATGGACTGGAGGCGGGTCGCAACCAGATGCAACTGATGCCCCAGGGCATTCTTCTCTGCCATCGCTCTCGCCGCAGTCGTCATCTACTGCCTGTAGAACTCAATGAGTCCTGAGTCTGAGGAACGCCGCGCAACGCCAGGACCCAGACGAATCCAAGTGTTGCGCGAAGCAAGGGTAGGACGTGTTACGGCTTGGCTTGCTTGTTGGTGCACAGACCCAGAAGCGCATAGATCGGACAGAATTTCATGAAGGCTGTCACTACAAACACAGCCCCAAGCCAACCCCAGGGGCCGATGGTACCGGTCAGTGCCAGAAGGATCAGCACGCCACCGAGGACCAGGCGCAAAATCCGGTCGACAGAACCAACATTAGACGTGAATTTCATGGTCGAATCTCCTTGATTGTCTGGTCCAAGATTCGCTGTTTATTAGCTCGTGTTATGTGACGACGTCACACAACCCCCGTTCTGGCATGGTGGTGCAGGGCTGGGCGGTCCTGAAGATGAATCACACCTCGCTCAAGCTTGATCCACCCCCGTTGTTCAAAATCCTTGAGGATACGGGACATGACTTCGCGCGCGCTGCCCAGTTCGGCTGCAATGCGCTGGTGCGTGGTGCGAATATCGCCCGAATGCGCGCCCTGATCCAAAAGCCACTGCGCCAGTTTCAGGTCCATCCGGTTAAGTAGAAGATCATCGATAACCTCGGACAGCTCAACAATGCGTTGTGAAAACGCCATGAAGACCGCACCCCGAAATTCGGCATCTGTGGCCAGCAACGTGTTGAACTTGTCCCGGCCGATGGCCAGCGCCGTGACCGGCCCCTCGGCATAACCGAACCCTGAATAGGGGATGTCCGACAACATGCACGAGGTTGTCATAACGCAACTGTCGTACGGGCCAACCCGATAAAGAACAACGGTGCGCCCCGACGGGCTGGTTTGTTCCACCCGAACGATGCCCGACCGTACGATCAAAAACACCTCACCGTAAGCGCCCGGTGCAAAAAGTTGGGATCCGTCTGGTACAGTCAGACTACTTCCTGCGGACTTGAGCCGGTCGAGAATTGCCTGGCTCCAGTTCTGTTGGGTCACTGCTTTACCTCCGTATCACGCTCTTGTCCGGATTTTTCGCCCTGGGACCCATGCGGGAAAACCCAATAAGTCTGTGACAAACCTTTCTGCATGAGATCAACGTCGAAAATTCTGTCAATTCAAGCCTTGAATGCTAAACCCACCGCCACCAAACACAGTACCGAAAACCAATTTTCAAAGGTCGCGCGGTGTTGTCTCTTGAAACCCCGCGCTCGGCCTTGATTTCTTCCAGGTCTCGAAAGGAGATAATGCGCTGAATGCAAAAGAAAATAGCAATCAGAATCACGTCCTTCGGGTACTGTGCGCCTTTGAAAGAATATCATCAGCAAGCTATGAACGGGTTTCTACCATTAACCGGGCACGCCAAAGCCGCATGACCGTGAAAGACCAAAAGTCAGCACTTGAGCCCCTTATTTCTGCCCACCTACAGCTCAGACCTCAATGCCATCGAATTGGCTTTCTCCATGCTCCAGAACTTACTTGCAACGCATTGACGCCAGTGTACTTGAAGCATTGCGCGAGACGCTCGGCGTCATCTTTAACCCATTCAACTCGCACGAATGCAGGATCCTCCTCAAGGCTAACGAACAGGTCTCTGATTAAGCACAAAACGCTTTAGTCCGACCCTGCGACAACAACTTCGATATCATTTTTGTTGAGCATGTCCTGGATGTTTGCAGGAGGAAGGCGATCGGTAAAAAAAACATCAATTCCAGCCATGTTCTGCAGAGATATCGGAGCCCGCTTGTTGAATTTTCCGCTGTCGGCGACGACGATGCGAACCTGCGCATTTTCTGCCGCCGCACGTGCGATATTGGCTTCTTCAAGATCATGAAGCATGAAACCCAAGTCGCCATTCACGGCTCCAACCGAGAACACTGCCAGCTGTACGTTGAAACGCTTTACAAGATCCAATGCCTCTGCACCGAAAGCACCCCCATCATGGGCACGCAGTTCTCCACCCGCCAGAAACACCCGGTTGTTGTTGTGCTTTGACAATGTGTAAGCGACGAAAACCGAATTTGTGACAACAAACAGGTCTTTGTGCTTCCGCAGTGCAAGCGCGACGTAAGCGGTTGTCGAACCAATATCCAGAAATAAGGAATCCCCGTCGCTTATGGTGTTTGCGACTGCCCGGGCTATTGCTTCTTTCGCATGCGCTTGCGTTCCCAAGCGGTTTTCAAAAGGTGGTTCTATTGCGTCTTCGCTAAGATGTACGCCGCCGTGAACCTTCCGCACGATCTTGCGCTCTTCCAGCGCCTTGACGTTGCGCCGGATCGTTTCATTGGAAACATTCAGTTTTTGAGCCAAGAGGCTGACTCTGCACGACCCGCCCGCATGTTGCAGCTCGCGAAGGATTTCTTCTTCGCGCTGATTTGTGGTTTTTCGTGGCTTTAACATGCGACCTCCTGAAAGGGGATACGGCAGTCACCCCAATAAAACAATATTGCACCCAATTCAGTTCTCTTTGGGGCTTTTTGTGTGAATTATAACCATTGTTCGTGGCGAAGTGTGGTTTTTATTGACGTAGTTGTCAGATTGGCGCAGCATGGAAGTGTAATAAACGAAAAACACTCAAAAAGCCACATTCAGGGAGCACAACATGATCAGGAAATTCAAGGCACTACACGCAATAGCATTAGTTGCTGGCGTAACTGCTTCGGCTTCTTGGGCCGCCGAATCGACGGACCCAATCAAACTGACGCTGCATGATTGGTCAGGACAGCTGATCAACACCAAGATAATGGGATCAATCCTGCAAGAGGCAGGGTACAACGTTGAATATGTTCAGGCGGACTATATCGCTCAGTTTGCGGGCCTGAAGACGGGTGATCTACATCTGGCAATGGAAATCTGGGAAACCACCGGGCGTGAAGCACTGGACGAAGCCACCGCCTCTGGCAATGTGGTGAACGTTGGTGAAACCGGTCTGATGGCGATCGAAGAATGGTGGTACCCGACTTATATGAAAGAGCGCTGCCCCGGCCTGCCAAACTGGGAAGCTCTGAAAGACTGTGCAGGGGAATTCGCCACCGCTGAAACCTCGCCAAATGGGCGCTATGTCGGCGGGCCCGTGACCTGGGGCGGTTTCGACGAAGAACGCGTCGAAGCGTTAGAATTGGAGTTTGAAGTTGTCCACGCAGGCACGGATGCTGCGCTTTTTGCTGAGCTGGAATCCGCATATCAGCGCGAAGATCCAATCATGCTGTGGGTCTATGTTCCGCACTGGGCCCCGGCCAAATATGACGGCGAATTCGTGGAGTTTCCGCCATTTTCGGCCGAATGCTACAGCGACCCGTCAGTCGGTGTGAACCCGGATTTGGCCTATGACTGCGGAAAACCGCGCGGTCCGATCTGGAAGGCTGCTTGGTCTGGCCTGCAAGAGAAGTGGCCGGGCGCGTATGACATCATCGAAGCCTACAACATCAATAACGACGAGATGAGCGCTATGGTCGGCAAAGCCGATCTGGACGGTGTTGAAATTGATGCAGTTGTCGCGGATTGGATGGAGAAGAACAAAGACCGTTGGTCCGGTTGGATCTCTAAATAATCTGCTTGACCGAAGCGGTTACCCCGCTCTCCTCTGCCGCTTCGGTCTTTTTCCGTCTTAGTACCGGACACTACAGATGACCCCCACAACAAAACTGTCCTGCCGAAACGTTTGGAAGCTATACGGTCCAAACGCCGAGACCCTTCTGGCGCAAAACCCGAATCCATCGGCAGATGACATTCGAAATGCGGGTGTGATCGGAGCGGTACGCAACGCCAATATTGAGATCGTTGAAGGAGAAATCTTCATCATCATGGGCCTGTCCGGTTCAGGCAAATCAACCCTGGTTCGTTGTCTGTCCAGGTTGATCGAACCCACAAGCGGTGAGGTTCTTTTCGACGACGCCGATCTGCTGCGCGCCAGCGAGAAAGAAATGATTGAAATCCGTCGGCACAAGATGGGCATGGTGTTTCAGCATTTTGCCCTACTGCCGCACCTGACCGTGTTGCAGAATGTGATGTTTCCCCTGACCATTCAGGCTACGCCCAAACACGAGGCCGAAGCAAAAGCGAGAGACGTGGTGGAACTGGTCGGCCTGAAGGGGCGCGAAGACTACTATCCACGAGAGCTTTCAGGTGGTCAGCAACAGCGTGTGGGCATTGCCCGATCATTGGTGACAGAGCCCGATCTGTGGTTTCTGGACGAACCTTTTTCGGCCCTCGATCCGCTGATCCGTCGCGAAATGCAGGACGAGTTTCTGCGGCTACAGGAACGGTTGCATAAAACAATTGTCTTTATCACGCACGACTTTGAAGAAGCTGTTCGCTTGGCCGACCGCATCGCAATTATGAAGGACGGTGAAGTCATCCAGATTGCCACCCCGGAGGAACTGGTGATGAATCCTGCGACCGACTATGTTGCTGAATTCACGCGCCATATTCCGCGCTCCAAGGTTTTGACGGTTGGTGGTGTAATGACCGTCGGCGCTGCGGGTGAAGGTGAGCCCATTGTGCAATCCACCCGCGTCTCGGCCGTGGCGGAACGGATCATCACCGCAGATGCACCAATTCCCGTGACAGACGGCAAAGGTCTGGTTATTGGCGCCATTGATCGCAAGGCTGTGGCCCATGTGCTATTCGGTGAAGGGGAAGCGGTATGAGCCGCCTGTCCCGCAGCCAACTTGTCATTCTGCTGCTTGTCGGACTCACGATCCTGCTGGGGTATTTCGGCAGTAACCTGGGAAAAGCGCTCGATGCGCGCTGGATCACCAAATTCCCGTCGGCCTGGGTCGTCCCATTCAAAACTTATATCTCATCCGCAATGTCCTGGCTGATCGAGGATGCTGCAATCGGCCCAGTTTCGTTCACCGACGTTACCCGCGCTGCTGCTTGGTTGATAGAACAGCCCTATGACCTTGTCTTGTCCCTGCTGGCCGAAGGTTTTGTCACCGGGCAAGGCAACGATGCGCAAGTCATCCTACCTGCGATCAGCTGGATTGTGGTTATCACCGCCGTAATAGCTTTGGGACAGTATTGCCGGGACTGGGGGCTCGCGGCATTGGTCGGCGGCTGCTTTACCTATCTGGCCGTCTTTGGCCAGTGGGACAGCGCGATGGTTACGCTTGCCTCGGTCCTGATTGCGGTACCGATTGGCGCGGGTGGCGGGCTGTTGTTGGGGATATTGGCCTATCGCCACCTGACTTTCGATCGCATCATCTCGCCCATTCTGGACCTGATGCAGACAATCCCGATCTTTGCCTATCTGGTACCAATTCTGTTCATGTTCGGCTTTGGACCGATTTCGGCGCTGGTCGCCACGATCATCTATGCGACACCGCCTATGGTGCGGATCACCACGCTTGCCTTGAGAGCCGTCGACCCCGAGATTTTGGACTTCGGGCGCATGGCAGGCACGACGCAAAAGCAGTTGATGTGGCGCGTTTTGGTTCCTTCCGCCAGCCACAGTCTGATGGTGGGTGTCAATCAGGTGATCATGCTGACGCTGAACATGGTCATCATCGCCTCGATGATCGGGGCCGGAGGATTGGGGTTCGACGTCCTTGCCGCGCTGCGCAGACTGGATATCGGTGCAGGGTTCGAGGCCGGTATTGCCATTGTCGTTCTGGCCATTGCGGTTGATCGCCTAAGTCAGGCTTTCGCCGAGCGTATGGGGCAGGTCCATCACGAGCTCCCCGGCTCGTGGCTCACCCGCCATCGCCGGACAACTCTGGTATTGATCCTGCTGATTTTGACCTGGGTTCTGGGGCAGTTCTCACCCCTGTTGCTGGAATATCCTGAAAGTCAGACGATCACCACTGGCGGGTTCTGGGATGACACGGTCAAATACCTGAACATCAACTATTTCGACACGTTCGAGGCGATCAAGATCTTCTTTCTGACGTGGTTCATGATCCCGATCAAAACGGTCTTGCTGGGAATTCCATGGCCTTGGGCCATTGCCATGCTGACCTTGCTGGGTTGGCATGCAGGGGGCTGGCGGCTGGCACTGCTGTGCGGAGGACTGGCGTCTCTGATCCTCATTTCAGGACTGTGGGCCAAGGCAATGGTGACAGTTTATCTCTGCGGAGCCTCTGTGTTTCTTGCAACTCTGATCGGGGTTCCGCTGGGTGTTGTAGCCGCACTGAACAAACGCGCCGGGACAGTGATTAACCTGTTTATCGATACGCTGCAGACATTGCCCAGCTTTGTCTATCTGATCCCGGTAGTGATGCTGTTCCGTGTCGGCGATTTCACTGCTCTGATTGCCATAGTCCTTTACGCACTGGCCCCGGCCGTGCGTTACGCGGCCCACGGCGTGCGATCGGTCAGTGAGGAATTGATCGAGGCTGGATTGGTTTCTGGCTGCACAGGCACGCAACTCCTGCGCCATATTCGCTTGCCCATGGCCCTGCCCGAAATCCTTTTGGGTATTAACCAGACCATCATGCTGGCGCTGTCCATGCTGGTTATCACGGCCCTCGTTGGCACCCGGGATCTGGGGCAAGAGGTCTACATTGCCCTGACAAAGGCTGACACTGGCCGGGGTCTGGTGGCAGGGCTGTCCATCGCATTCATTGCCATCATCGCTGATAGGCTGATCAACGCAAGCGCTCGTCAGGCACGCATCCGCTTTGGAATGGAGAGTTGATATGACCCAATCCGATCTGATGACCCGCATTCGCAAGCTACCGATCTGGCAGGGCGAGATCAAAGCCACCCCTTTGACGGGTGGGATCACAAATGTGAACTACAAGGTTACTGACAGCAGTGGATCCTACGTGGTGCGTGTCGGTGACGACATCCCTTTGCACCAGGTGATGCGCTTCAACGAACTGGCTGCCAGTAAGGCCGCACATGCAGCGGGTCTGTCACCCGCTGTAGTGTTTTCGTCCAACGAATTGACAGTGCTGGAATTCGTCGAAAGCCGCACTTTGACCGAAGAGGACATACGCGACCCCAGTATGCTGCCGCGGGTGCTGGAGCTCGTGAAAGCCTGCCACCTTGAAGTGCCCAAGCACCTGCGCGGTCCGTCGCTGGTGTTCTGGGTCTTTCACGTCATCCGCGACTATGCCGCCACTCTCACCGAGCGTGGAAGTTCGCACACGGACCTGATCCCGGAACTTGTTCGAATTGGAAATGACCTGGAAGCCGAGGCCGGGCCGTACGACATCGTGTTTGGCCATAACGACCTGCTTTGCGGCAACTTTCTGGACGATGGCACCCGCCTGTGGCTGATCGATTTCGACTACGCGGGCTTCAACTCGCCATTGTTTGATTTGGGTGGGCTGGCCTCGAACAACTCTCTTTCCAATGAACAAGAGGACTGGGTTCTGGAAACCTATTTCCAGGCACCCGTCACCAACCAATTACGTCATCGCTATACGGCGATGAAATGCGCCTCGCTGCTTCGTGAAACCATGTGGAGCATGGTGTCCGAGATCACCTCGGAAATCGACTTCGATTACGCAGCCTACACAAGCGAAAATCTCGCACGGTTTCGCACGGCCCTGACCGACTACAAAAACACCTGAGGACAGATATGACCGACCTTCCAAATACAGCCAAAGCCGTCATCATCGGCGGCGGCATCATCGGCTGCTCGACCGCCTATCACCTTGCTAAGCTGGGTTGGACCGACACGGTGCTGCTGGAACGCAAAAAGCTGACTTCAGGCACCACATTCCACGCGGCGGGCCTGGTGGGGCAGCTGCGTTCGAACGCCAATATCACTCAGCTGCTGGGATATTCAGTCGATCTGTACAACCAGATTGAAGAAGAAACCGGTCTGGGAACGGGCTGGAAAATGAATGGTGGTTTGCGCCTTGCCTGCAACGAGGAACGCTGGACCGAGGTCAAACGGCAGGCCACCACAGCCCATTCCTTTGGTCTGGACATGCAGTTGCTGACTCCGAAGGAAGCTCAGGATCTTTGGCCGCTGATGGATATCGGTGACGTCATAGGCGCGGCGTTCCTGCCTACCGATGGTCAAGCAAACCCCTCGGACATTACCCAGGCGCTGGCCAAGGGTGCGCGCATGGCAGGCGCGAAGATATTCGAAGATACCAAGGCCACCGATCTTGAAATCGAGAACGGCAAGATCCGCGCCGTAATCACTGAACATGGCCGTATCGAATGCGAAAAGGTGATCGTGTGTGCCGGTCAGTGGACGCGCGACTTTGCCGCCAAGTTCGGCGTGAATGTGCCGCTGGTGCCTATGGAACACCAGTACATGGTCACAGAACCATTTGGCGTACCCGGCGACCTGCCAACCCTGCGGGACCCCGATCGGCTGACCTATTACAAAGAAGAGGTTGGTGGGCTCGTCATGGGAGGCTATGAGCCGAACCCGATCCCGTGGGCGGTGAATGGCATACCAAAAGGTTTCCACTACACCTTGCTTGACAGTAACTTCGACCATTTCGAACAGATCATGGAGCTGTCGCTGGGCCGGGTGCCAGCGTTGGAGACCGCGGGGATCAAGACCCTGACCAATGGTCCCGAAAGCTTCACTCCGGATGGCAACTTCATTGTAGGTGAAGCACCAGAGCTGAAGAATTTCTTTGTTGGTGCTGGTTTCAACGCCTTTGGCATTGCCTCTGGCGGTGGCGCCGGAATGGTGCTGGCAGAATGGGCCGCCAAGGGCGAGCCGCCCTTTGACCTGTGGTCCGCCGACATTCGCCGTTTTGGCCGCCCGCATTTCGACACCGATTGGGTTCGCACCCGAACAGTCGAAGCATATGGCAAACACTACACTATGGCTTGGCCTCATGAAGAACACGAGTCCGGCCGCCCCTGCCGCAAGTCACCGCTGTACGATACGCTTATGGATAAGGGCGCTTGCTTTGGTGAAAAACTGGGTTGGGAGCGCCCGAACTGGTTTGCCGACGCATCGCTGGGCGAGGCACCCAAGGACGAATACAGCTTTGGCCGCCAGAACTGGTTTGCCGCCGTTGGCCGCGAACACAAAGCGGCCCGAGAAGCGGCGGTGCTGTTCGATCAAACGTCGTTTGCCAAATTCGCGCTGAAAGGCCCCGACGCCCAGGCGGCGATGAACTGGATATGTGCCAATGATGTGGATAAACCGGTAGGCACTCTGGTCTATACCCAGATGCTGAATGATAAGGGCGGAATTGAATGCGACCTGACCGTGGGCCGCGTAGCGCATGATGAATTCTACATTGTCACCGGTACCGGTTTTGCCACCCACGACTTCGACTGGATCAGCCGCAATATTCCGGACGGGCTGAACTGCCAGCTGTTCGATATCACCTCCTCAAACGCAGTATTGTCGCTGATGGGGCCGAGGGCACGAGATATTCTGGCGGCAGTTACCCGCGACGATGTGTCAAATGACGGGTTCAGGTTTGGCACGATCCGGACAATCGGCATCGCCGGTTGCCCTGTCAGGGCACTGCGGGTGACATATGTGGGCGAGCTTGGCTGGGAACTGCACTTGCCTGTTGAATACGCGCAAACAGTCTATTCTGCGCTGATGCAAGCAGGGCAGCCACAAGGACTGGTAAATGCAGGCTACCGCGCAATTGAATCTCTTCGGTTAGAAAAGGGTTACCGGGCCTGGGGGTCTGACATCGGGCCTGATCACACGCCGTTTGAAAGCGGTCTGGGATGGGCTGTGAAGCTGCGCAAAAACATAAATTTCAAGGGCCGCGCGGCAAGCGAAAAGCAGAAGGCCGAGGGTGTCAAAAAGATGCTGGCCTGCTTCACTGTCGACTCCGATGTGGTGCTGTTGGGCCGCGAAACAATATACCGGGATGGAGAGCGTGTGGGTTGGCTGACGTCGGGAGGCTATGGTTACACGACCGGCAAATCCATCGGTTACGGCTATGTCCGAAATCAGGGCGGCGTCGATGCGGAATTTGTTACGTCAGGCACGTATGAGTTGGAGGTTGCGACCCAACGTGTCCCCTGCCACGTGACACTTCAACCGCTTTACGATCCCAAAATGGACCGCATCAAATCGTAACACATACTCCTGTTATCTGGACGAGGTTGAGGCAAATCTGCCCAACCTCATTGCATCAGAAAACGTACTCATATTCCAGACAACCGAGAGTGTTCGCAGCCTCTCTCAC
>NZ_JBXWSG010000109.1:0-10794 GCF_059613305.1 Ruegeria sp. BHSB056
CGTGCGCAGCCGCACTAAGCACCGGTGCACCCAAACGAACGGCAACCTCGACACCGGTTCGCATCAGCGTAAACCGCCGCACCGCATCAAATGCAGACTGAAAAATCACAGCCCCGGCGACGATCGCCGTCAACATGATCAGCGTATCCAAGGACCGGCTGGTCAGAACTCTGTCACTGATCTGAAACAGGTAGATCGGGATCGACAGGATCAGAATATTGGTCGCGCAGGTCAGCACCAGAACAAATGCCAGGTTACGCCGGATCGCCCGGATCGAATCCCGCAATGTGCGCTGGAAATCCTCGGGCGGGGTGCGCTTGTGAAAGGTTTGGGGTGGCCCGTTCCCGTCACCGCCGCCGGAATTTGTCCGCAACAGTGGCTGGTTTGCCTTGGCCTCGATCGTCGCGCCCATGTGATCCGCGCCGGACGTGCGCGCAGAGGGGGTCTTGCGCGCTGTCGTTTCGTCCGCGGTTGCATGATCCTGGCCGTCAGCATCAGCCACCCCGTCACCACCGCCCGCAATGTCCTTGTCTTGCACGGGCTGCGGCGGCGCACGCCGATGGGGAGGTTCAGCGCGCGGTTGTTCACATGAGTGTTTCTGGTCTTTGGCCGGTTTCAACGTATCGTTTTCGACCGACCGGGTTTGATCTGGTTCAGGCACTCGGAACTCCTGCGTCAGATGCAGTCGGGTAGAGGCACCTGTGGCCCGATTCGCAGGATCTGCCCCCGGCTCGGTACCCTGACGCTTCAGACCCAACCCGCCTTGCCTGTCCAGCGGGCTGGATAAAGGATGGCGGCGCGACGAAAAAACAAACGACATTTAGAAACCTTCTGGTCACTCGGTAAAATTCTTGAGGGGATCAGGCCAGCATGGTTTGCAGGCCGTCGTCAGGTGTTGTTGGATCAAGAGCCGGGGCATTCAGCGCCAGAGCCGCATCCGGTTGCGCGACGGTCATGTCACCCATGATGGCGGCAATTGCCTCATTGGTCATCGCGGTAATCTCGTCGTTGTCCGGCATGTCGATCAGGCTGGCCTGATGCAACAGCAGATCGGAATACGAACCGTCACCTGCCATGACTGTCGAGTCCACACCCATCTTGGTCAGATGCGCGGAGTTCAGCATGGCATTGCTGCCTGCGACAACCTCGGCCCCGGCAGCATTCGGGCCCGACAGGTCAATATCATCCTGATCCAGCATCATCGTGACCTGATTGACGATGTTCACCTGCATAAGATCTCCGTCGATCCTGAGGACGCGCAACTGCTCCATCCCGGCGAACATCGGATCATTCAGAAGCGCGTCTTCCAACGCGCCCATGTCCATTTCCTGTATGGCCAGCGCGTCAGCCATATTCTGTTGCATATCCTGGTGAACGTCCTTGCCGATCGTTTTGACCGACGCGTCATTCATGAGCAGGTTTTCATCACCGTCCATCATCGACGCGGGTACTCCACCGTTGATGATGTCGTCATCCATAAGGGCCATGGACTGAACCAGCATATCGACTGAGATCATGTTTCCGCCGATCATGATCAGATCGTAATAGCTGCCCAGCTGCACGATATCGGCGACATTGTACATTTCGTTGTCGCCCAGCGCGTAAAGCGTGGATGTCGCTGAAATTTCGGTTTGAATGTGATCGATATCGGTAGCGTCAATAAGCTGGTTGATGAAATTCGCGACCACCAGATCGCCGTGAACCCAGTCCACAACAACATATGCGGGCTGGCCGCCTGTTCCGTCGGCGTTGTCCAGCCAGGCGGCCTCTTTGCCTTCGACTTCGATCACCGAAGACTGAACCAGGTTGGTACCGCTTCCGGCATTCATGGCACCCACGTCCCAATCGGAAACAAGCGCGACCTGACTGATGACCGTCAGATTGACGGCCTGCCCGCCTACAACAATGTACGGAGCATCCACCCAACCAATTGTCGCGGACACTGCATTGATCGCCAGATTGCCACCGGTCACCACCAGATGCCCGTCGTCAAAATCGGGATCCCTGGACTGATCCCATTCGGCAGGCCACGGCGTTTCCGCTTCATCGCCAGTCGCCTCATCCGGCTGATGGAAAGCGGGCAGCAGGTCGGTCCATTCAGGTGCTTCGGCCATGTGCTCGCCATTGACGATCACACCCAGGGCATCATCGCCATGGAACTGATACACGGTGACGCCATCCACATCCCCGTTCATCGGATTCAGCATCTGTTCGGCCAGTGCCTCGACCATCTCGATTGACTGGTAGTCCGCGAGTGAAAATGACGGGCTTGCCACGGCATGAAGGGACAACGCCATGTCCAGCATCTGCTCACCTTTCGCGATCAACGCGTCCGTGTCGCGAAATTCACCCTCGCCCACCGTATCGTTGTCACGCAGGAAAACCTTTTGCATGGTGTAACTTACCGCAGACCCCAACGGCACGTTGTCCGGCTGCAGAATGACGAGCACGGGCGCGGATGACGGTCCAATCGTGTCGTCCGGGACAAAACGCTCGGAAACCGGCCCATCTCCACCAAGGATAATCACCGATTCATGCACAGGCCCCTTCGGCGCGTCTGGTAGCGGCAGGTTAGGTTGAGGTGGGGCAAAATTGTATGGGAGGAGCTTGTACTCGCCCACCGGGATATCAAGGTCGGCCCTGATGTGGATCGCAGCAGGATCGTCCAGCCCGTCAATTTCGGCTTTTCGCCTCAGGGCGGTGAATTCGTCATACTGGTCCCGCAGCCGGGCTTGTTCGATCGTAAGTTCAAATGCTCCAACAAAATGCGCTATCGTTTCCGTAATTGCGTCAAGGGCCATGTCGGTCATCCTTTTTCACCCGCACCGGCCAGAATTTCCGCTTTGGGTTCAGTTGGGCCGGGGCCACTGCTCGCGGCCACGGCATTTTCGAAAATAGCGAGGCCCGATAATGCGGGCCTCGCCTTATGACTTATGCGTCGTTGTCGTCGCTTGCGTAGGACGAGGTCATCGAACCACCGACCATGGTCGTGTCGACCGAGTTGCCAAGCACGTTGGCGCCCATGACGATCGACTGGTTAAAGGCCGAGGTGTCGACAACAGCCGCTGCCGAGGCATAGGACTCGCCGGTCACGATACCATCACCACCGTTGTTCGAGCCCCAGTTGCCAGCGTTGCCGCCTGCACCCCCGTCACCCGAATAGGCACCAGCCGCGCTGCCGCCCGTGATGGTTCCACCCATGGTGTCACCGGACATGGCTGTACCGGTCGAGTATCCGCTGGCTCCGCCATTTGCGGCGGACGCGCCACCGGCACCACTCGCACCTGAACTGGCCGCACCGGTCGCATCGCCCGAACCGGTCGATGTGGCATCGTTATCGGACATGCCCGAACCACCGTATCCGGCGATTGCTTCAGCCAGGCTGTCGGCGGCTCCGTTTGTATCGGCATCACCGAATACATCCGCCGCTCCGCCATCACCGGCGGTATTGGCCGCATCAGCAGATCCGGCACCGTTGCCCGAAGACGTGGATGTGGGCGTCGTTGTGCCGCCTGCTCCGCCGTCACCGTCTGCTGCAGACGTACCAGAACCCGCTGCGTCCGCTGTGCCGTTGGCCGAATTTGATCCGCCATCACCACCGCTGCCATCCGTGTTCTGCGAATTGCTGGATGCACCGTTCACGTCACCTGGGCTTTGGTTGATATCAGGCCCGCTTGCAGACTGGTCGCCAACACCCTGAGCATCCGAATCCGCGTCGGCAGTTCCACCGGAACCATCGCCGCCCGAACCGTCACCGCCTGAGCCATCGCCACCAGAGCCATCGCCGCCCGAACCATCGCCACCGGTTCCGTCACCGCCGGTTCCGTCACCGCCTTCGCCCGCTTCGGCATCAACCATGCCTAGCTCTTCCTGCAGGGCCATGATTGCAGCTTCGACCATAGCGGCAAATCCGCCTTCGCCGTCACCGCCGGTACCATCACCGCCTGTGCCGTCGCCACCGGATCCTTCACCACCGGTCCCTTCGCCGCCAGAGCCTTCACCGCCGGTGCCAGGTCCGCCAGTTCCATCAGCCGAGCTGTCCGCACCACTGTCAGCGCTGCCCTCTGCTGCGTTGCTGCCGGCAGTCGCATCATTGGCTTCGGTTGTGCTGTCACTGGAATTCGACGACGAACCGTCTGTCGAAGCGCTGCCGTCACCACCGTCGGAACCTTCGGCGTCTACGTCATTGCCGGCCAGACCAAAGCCCGTGCCGCTCGAGTCGGAATCGCTGTCGCCGCCATCGGCGCTACCCGAGGCATTCGAACCAGACAGACCAAGGCCCAGTCCCAGACCAAACGAATCTGCGCTTCCTCCGTTACCGCCAGTTCCGTCACCGTCAACGCTTGTGCTGCCGTCGTTGTCAGCAGAAGACGAACTGTCAGCGTCGCCGCCGTCTCCGCCGGTGCTGTCACCGTCAGCCCCTGCGCCGGACAGGCCGACACCAATGCTGGCGTTATTTGCGTCACCGGTATCACCGCCTGCGCCGCCACTCGAATCCGCGTCGGCGCTGCCGGTATCGCCACCGGCACCAAACGCATGGCTGCCCAGCGTGGTCGAGTCTGCCGAACCACCATAGCTGGTACCACCGTCGCCCGAATCTCCACCGTTGGACTTGACGCCGATACCTTCTTCAGCATTGGCGGTACCGCCATAGGCACTGCCATTCTGGTAGAAACCGGAATTGTTCGAAACTGACGCCGATTCCAGCGTGTCGTCATCGCTCAGGCTAGCCGCCTGACTGTTGACGGCCGCCATCGCGGTTCCCGCACCATCCATTGAGATATCGACATTCATGTCATCGCCAGGATCATAGTTCAGATCACGGCCTGCAGTTATTACGTCGCCAACCGACGCGTTATCTCCGAAGTCCAGATCAACCTGATCGTCATCGCGCGGAATCCACTCTCCGCCACCAAAGTCGATATTGATCGCATTGCTGTTCGAATTGTCGTTGGTGTTATCTCCGGCATTGAGCGTCTGGTCCTGATCCTGACCTTGATCCTGATCCTGGCCCTGATCTTGACCTTGGTCCTGGCCTTGTTCCTGACCCTGATCCTGGCCTTGATTTTGGTCCTGACCCTGATCGTTAGAGTTTTCGACAGTCTGGTCCTGCTGCTGCTGTTGTGCAGTCAGGTCGGCTTCGACAAACGCCTCATCAATCGGGATTTCGACATTAACCGGAGCTTCCAGGTTCTCGACATTAATTTCGTCGACGGTCGTTACGTTTGTATTATTCACATTACGTCTCATGACAAATTCCTATTTCTGGAACGCCAGACCGCCATTCATCTAAAAAGCGGCATCAGGCGAGGTTGAAACAAAAATATCCGCGCAGCGCAAAAACGCGCTGAATGCGGTCAGTGGAAGTTTCTAAATGGCCACCTCCTTTCCCGGCTAAGCCGAAAGCGCGGCGGTTCATGAAGCTTGCTAAAATACGCAATGACCGGCGCGACAGGGACAGGCGCTTCGACAATTGAAGCCCAGCCATGTTCGCAGCGACGCACGCCCACGCCTAGCTAGTCGAAAGTTTTGAGGTAGTTACCACCTTGTTTTTAATACTTACTTTTAGAACACACCTGAGTTTGCGCACGTCTACCCCGCAAGACCCACCCACAAAAAATCGCAACAAAATAATTCAATTGTTTCCGCTGGTTGCACAAAAATCAAAGCATAAACCTAACCGAAAGTTCTATGACGCAGGCCATTGAACAACTCCTCCCGGTTGTGGAAAATCATGCTTTCGAGTATAATAAAAGTTAATTACCTATTTGATTAGTTAACTATTTTAGACCGCCAGAATTCAAATTAGCAATTTTTGGTTGACCCTGTTTGCGAGGGAATGTGATGAGTGCGTCATTGATAGAAGAAACTGCCAATCAGGATCTTTATTCAGAAGATTTTTCGGTTGTCTTTATTGGAAAAGAATTATTCTACTCCAATCAGACCCTAAGAAGCGTTCAAACTGAATTCGGGGTTCGCGCTCAGCGGTTCGAAACCCTCGAATCCATGAACGGCCACACACCCGGTTGCAGCAAGATTATTGTTGTCGACCAGATGATGCTTGAAGACCTGTTGGCGCGCCCACTGGCCTATACCAAAAGTACGGGATCCGGCTGTCTCGCATTTGCCTATCGCAAAGAAGAATCGGCCCGGCATATGTTTGAATCCTGGGATCGCGCGCAGTTCGGCGAAGTTGGATTTCTGCCGATGAATGTGGCGCCCGATGCCTGGCGCGCCATCCTAAGGCTGCTGATGCATGAAGAACTGTACCTACCCAGCTTCCTTGCCGATTGCGCCACTTTCCTGGGCCAGCGCACGCGGGGCATCCCTGCCCGTCCAGCGACAAGCGCACCTAACGGAGTCGATCAAAAGTCGCGGTATCTGAAGCTGACGCGTCGCGAGAAGCAGGTCCTGCAACTTGTCTCGCAGGGCAAAAGCAACAAGTTGATCGCGGCCAAACTGGGAATTACGGAACACACGGTCAAACTGCATATGCACAACGTGGTTGGCAAGATCGGCGTCAGCAACCGCACCGCTGCCGCGCATTTCTATTATGAGGTTGCGCCGCACGAGGCGCAGCACTCCGCCGTTGACTGACACGTTCGAGGCCCGGTTCGATCGCCTGATCCTTCTGGTTGGCAGGCTGAACTATATGTGGACCAACACCGAAAGCCTGTTGATCCACCTGATCGCTGGCCTTTCCGGAACGTCGAAAGACGTGGCCGTCATTATCTTCCTGACCCTGAACACAACCCGCGCGCGTATTGATCTGGTCGAACGGCTTGCCAAGATGGAGGGAAGGCCCGCGCAGGTTCGCGACCCGATCCTTGAACGCACGCAACGGCTCAGCAAGCTTTCGGGCATCCGAAACAAGTATAACCACTGCATCTATTCATTCGATCAGGAGACCGGAAACCCGAAAACGATCCTGATGCGGATTGCTGACCGCAAGACCGATATAAAACTGGGTCGCGCGGATACGGTAGATGATGACGCGCTTCGCGAAATCGAAGCGGTCGTCAACCAGCTTTCAGCTGCGAACCAGGATATCTGGAGGCTGATCCGGGAATTGGGGTATCCGGTATAGGCCGGGTCATGAATAGGACGCCATGACGACGTAGTCTGCGCTTCACTGCATGTGCGGTCCCGAAGACGCGCAACCCGGGCGGTGGAACGTTCCTTTCGAAAGTGCCTGGTGCACCTAAAGGGAGAAACATCGAACTCGCTATTCATAGAATTGGCCCGATGTGAGGCGTCGCTTTCGCTAGTTATGAATTCTAGATAGGCGTCCGTTCTGGTGACAGGTTTCTGTCGCCTGCAAAGTGTATAGGCGAGGCTTGCAAGCAGGCTAGTCTCGCATAGCCCTTGCCATCCCATAAGAACAGGAACCACAGTATCCGTTGTCGAGCATAGTATACTCTTCCAGCGTGAGACTCGTCCCGCAAATTGAACAGGATTCATCCAGAACGAAACCGCAATCGAAACACATGTTGACCTCACTGTTCTGCACAAAGGTGTTGCTGGAGTCACAGTATGGGCAATCGTGGATTACTGGTTCTAGGCCCTCTTTTGCGGCGATATAGTCATCCGCCCCGAAAGAGGCGACGACAGCCATCGCAATAGAGGCCTCAGAGCTATGCACTTCTCCACATTGAGCGCACTTGGCGTTGAAGTTCTCTGGGTTTTTATTGGTGGGGTCTTCTTGGCCGACTAGAGATGATCCGCAGTTGTCGCAAATCATTCTATCAATGCCAGTAACTTGCTTAGGCCAATTGATAGACGCCAGCTCACTTAGGCAACGCTTTTGAACCTTTTCATATGCTGTGCGCTTTTCAAGAATAACGTCCCATGCATCACCAAGTTCTTCTTTCGGATCCTCTTCAAGAATATCGAAAAAATCGACTACCATCGGGAATGAAGAGGCAATTGCTTCCGCCAAAGCCTCAACAGGTTGAGTAAGGTGGTGGTGCTCTGCTTCGTTTCTGAGTTTTCGAAGCTTATCAAAGTCACCCTCTGGCCATTTGAGACCAAAATCCTTGAAACGGCCCTTCATTTCCTGAAAATCGACGGTCTTCCATCCGACCACGGCGATGTTCACACCTCCAGCGCCGTCCGAGACTGGCTTTACCTTTGCACCGATTACGTGCAGTGGGTCCGCTACTGGGGCAGCACGCACCAAACACTCTTTGGCAAGTAAAAGAACTCCGGCGTAATAATTGCGAGCGGCCGAAATCATTCGATCGTCTTCGCCAGTTTCAAAATCTTCTATCCCCAAACGAATAGAAGTAACGGCATTCTCAAACAGAGCAGACACTTGTGTTCCCGGTTAGGTAGTTGACTACAAGGGGTATTCTCCTTTTGGTGGTCACGATCAACCCCAATAAGCCCAAACGTACTGGCTTTTTTTCGGGCTTGTCTGGTTCTGTGTTCCCGTCGTACCTTCCAACACCTTTAGGTTGATCGAATTTCTTTCGCCGCAGAGCTTCTACTCGCACGGTATCGCCTGAAAAGACACGCGACGAGCTACATACTGATCCATCACTCTCTGCAGGATTGAACCCGACAAAACATCTCACTACGGTTGGCATTATTCAAAAACGGGATTGAGAGATTGTCGCCAAAACTTCCATACATTGCATCACCTGGTACTGTGAAGACGGTACTAGACAAGATTATTGAAGCTCGCACTCCAGAACGGTTCACACAGGACTTTTTGGAAACCAAACTTGGTGCCAAAGGTGGCAGCGCTCGCGCTGTTATTCCACTACTGAAACGAATTGGCATGCTTGAACAAGACGGTAGCCCTACAGAAATCTATCGGAGCTTTAGGAATTCCGATACCTCTGGTGCTGCAATGGCCAAAGCAATTCGCCATGGATACAAAGAGCTTTTCGACCGAAACGAGTACGTTAATGAACTTCCCAAACCGAAACTACTCGAAATGATCAACGAAATATCGGGGAAAGAAAAAGGTAACTCGGCAGACAACCTTACTACGACGACATTCATTAACTTGTCGGAGTACGCTGACTTCGAGGCCGATTCCGATGATAGCCCCCCAGAAGTGACCGAAGCCCCTCAATCCGCCTTGCAAGTTGCCGGATCACAGCCGTCGATGCACAGTGAGCCAACAATTCAGCAACCTCCGGCAGAAACCTCCTTGGGGCTGGCCTATTCAATAAATCTGCACTTGCCGGAGACCGATGACATAAAGGTCTTTGACGCCATTTTTCAATCGTTGAACAATAACATTCTGAAGCGTTCTGATGGATAAGCACACCGTTCGCTACTTCATGCTAAACAACCTAAGCATCGAAAGTGGCGTCAGGCAGGTCGCAAAGGATTTGGAAATTGATCTCGGTCCGGAGCATCAAGACCAGAAAGAAATCGAAACTAAGTTCTATCCTCAATTTTCTCTTCGAATTAGAAGTGAAGCGGAAAGGATGGCAAAGAATTACACTATTTTTTACAGCCTCGAGAATTCTATCCGTGAGCTAATTTCTGACGTCATGAAGAAGCACGGCAACGATTGGTGGGAACAAGAAGCTTTTGTGCCTAAGCCCGTCAAAGAAAACGCCGCAAAAAACCGAAAGAAAGAGCAAGCGACAGGAGTGACTCCTCGGTCAAGTGATATGCTGGACTACACCAATTTTGGTGAATTGGGTGAGATCATCAAGGCCAACTGGGACGACTTTGCTGACATCTTTACGGACATAAGGGCGGTTGAACGCATTCTAAACAACTTGAATACGTTGAGAGCAGCGATCGCTCATTGCACTCCCTTGGCAGAAGATGAGGAAGTACGCTTGCATCTTTCTCTTCGAGACTGGTTTCGGCAGCAGGCTTGATGTTTGTAAAATGTGTTCGGTTCATCTTCGAACAGTGCCAATCTAGCGGTGCAGTTGGATAGGAGACCTTGTACAACGCAATGGCTCTGTCCGATTCACGTGTTGTTTAGTCATTAGCTTCAACACTGACGAGCAGCAGTTTTCTCAGGTGCTGAAGAAAAAATAGCTGGTGATTCGCTTGATTCTGAATGTCAGAGAAAATGACATGTGCGTTTTTCCGAATTTCCAAATGTGCGTTTTTCCAGTTCGCATCTTGAGCGCCTCAAGAAACGTTGAGTTCGAACGCTTATCCTCTGCGAAACAAGTTAACGAAGGCTCCGGTCTATCTAGTCAGGAGCAAAGCTGCCGCTCGTACGCGAAGGGGAATGGCTATGAGGTCGTGGAAGTCTTCAGTGACATAGTCTCGGGTACGGCAGGGGAACGTACCGGTACGAAAGCGCTGGTTCGGTACCTCAGAATGCATCGATCCGAAAAGCTAGTTGTGGTGGTGGATGATATTGATCGCTTTGCGCGCGACGTGTCCGTCTATAGTGATTTGCACAAGCAAATTGTTGCCGCAGGTGCACGCCTTGAAAGCCCAAAGTTCAAAATGTCTGAGGAAGCACATTCGATATTCGAACTGAAGCTTCGCGTTCTGTTGGGAGAGTTGGAAGTCGGAAAGAACAAAGAACGTTCACGAGACAGGGTCATTGCGCGTCTCCAAACAGGGTATTGGACGTTTTCAGCCCCAGTTGGCTACGAATACAAAAGACGTGGTCCTGAGGGCAAAGTTCTTGTTCGTGTTGAGCCAACGGCATCAATTCTTGCCGAAGCGCTTGAGGGCTATGCAAGCGGTCGCTTTCAATCCCAAGCCGAAGTTAAGCGATTTCTGGACTCCAAAAGCGAATTTCCGAAGGACTACAGGGGTACTGAAGTCAAATATGACAGAGTAAAACAGTTTCTGACG
>NZ_JBXWSG010000110.1:0-10800 GCF_059613305.1 Ruegeria sp. BHSB056
GTGGCGCTTGCCACAAGGGCTGGACCTTTGATCACCGCGTCGCGGATTTCAATCTGCTTCTGGCTCAGCGCGCCATCGAATGTGATCTCGGTCCGACCGACCAACAGCGGGTCAATCTCGGGCAGGCCCGTTTTGATATCCCGGCTCATCACGCTGGCGGTGCCATCAAATTCGAGCGTCTGAACAGTGCCTTTGCCGTCCAGTTTCGCCTGTACCGCACCGCCAAGCTCACGTTTGGCGAGGCCCGAGAACACGGAAAGATCACGCGCGTTGACTGTTGCTTGCCCGTCAATCGTCACGTTGCCATCAGGGGTGGTAACCCTGCCGTCAGCCTGCGCGCGCAGAGTGTCGCCGATCAGAGTAAAATCACGGATTGTTACGCCATCAGCTCCGCGTTTGGCGTCCAGCGCGATTGTTGTGTTGCCCCGGATCACCGGGTCAATGTCGTCGCGCCCTGTGGAAAGATCGCGCCCCTCGACCTCAAGCTTGCCATCGAAGCTGCCTTCAAGCGGTGAACCCTGGCCCGTCAGCCGGGCAGAGGCCTGACCGCCCAACTCCATTTGCGCCAGGCCCGAGAACCGTGCCAGATCGGTCGCCTGCAATGTCGCGGCACCATTGACGGCCAAACCACTGGACAAGCCGTTGATCTCGGCGTCAACGCCCAGTTCGTAGTCCGAGCCGACCATCTCGACCCCGGACAGGTTCAACGTCTGATCCCTGCCATACTGGAACGTACCGTCCAGCGTAATGCGGTCGCCAACGGCGGTGTTCAGGGCATCGTCAGCCAGGTCGATACCATCCAAAGCTGCCTGCAAATCACCGTCGATCCGCAAAACGTCACCCTGTTCCAAGGTCCCTTGCGCCGTAATCTGCGCGCGTTGCAGGTTCAGGGTGTCGGATTTTATGGCGTTTGCGGTCAGGCTCAGATCCCAGAGATTGCCGTTTTTCTCATCAAACAACGCAGAGACCTGAGCAGCCTCTATCGATGTGTCGCCACCTGATAACGGAAGCACGACGCTTTGCCCCTCTGGCGGCGTAATGCGCCCTTGCAGGGCCGCCAGTTGCAGCCGACCGCCCGGCGCCAGTTGCAGCGCCCCTTTCAGGTTCAGTGCCTGAGAACTGAGTTCCAGATCACTGATATCCAATGCTCCTTCAGGCAGGGTACGCCCATCCACGATCAACTGCGTTTTGGGGCCGAAAAACGTATCCATATTCTCAGCGACAAAGGGCGTCAGGTCACCGCCCAGATCTGCGGTAAAGGCGATGCCCTCCTCCGCGCTAGCCGCGGCTGTTGGGGCAGAACGCAAACGAACCTGCCCGGTCACTCGTGGCTGCCCATCACTGCTCAGGCCGATATCGGCCGTAAAATTTGTCACCGGCCCGGACCCTTTTGCGGTCAATCCGATCGGAGGACTGTCCGGCATTTTCAAGGCGGTCGAGATCAGACCCCCCGCAGCTTCGGTGACCTGAAGGTCAAGATCGATCTGGCTGTCGGAGTTCCGAAAGCCCGCAGCCAAAGAGATTTCATCACCGGCCCGATCCAGTCGGGTGATGTCCAGTTTGGTGTCCAACGTTCCGTCGGCCAGCGACAGGTTGCCATTGACGGCCAGTTCCGCCGCGACACCGATCAATGGTTTGCCCAATGCCAGTTCGCCAATACGGATTTCGCCGATTTCGATGGCCACGGGCAGTTCAGGCAGTTGAAAAGCCTGAGTCTCGGCAGAAGGGGACGGTGTGTCCTTGGTCGTGGTGCCCGGTGCGCGGGCGACGTCGATTTCCTGCGCGGTCAGCGCGTTGACCGAGAACCGCCCGCGGATCAGCGCCAACCGGTTCCAATCCAGTTCCGCTTCCCGGATGGTCAGCCAGACCCCTTCATCATCAGCCACCGTGATCTCGGCAATGGTGGCGCGTGAACTCAGCGCGCCTTGCAGGCCTTTGACGGTAACATTCTGATCGTCGCCCGACAGCGTGTCCTGTAGGAACCGCTCGATCATGCTGCCGCCTTCGTCCTCCTGCGCGGGGCCGGCTACTGGCACAAGCATCAGCGTGCCAATCAGCAGTGGGTATGAAAGGTGCCGTCTCAAAACGCTTGCCCGATCCCGATATAGAACTGCAGACCGTCGCCGCTGGACCCGCTTACCGGGAAGGCCAGGTCAAACCGCAGGGGTCCGAAACCGCCCAGATCATATCTTACGCCGATACCAGCCCCTGCATGATCTTCCGCGCCACTTCCTATGAAGGAAGAGGTATCGACGACACCGTAGTCGTAAAACCCGACCAACGACAGCGAATCTGTCACCTTGCCCCGGATCTCGCCGGAAAGTCCAAGGAACGATTTGCCGCCTGCGACACCGGTCCCGACAGGGATGCCAAGGCTTTCATAGGGTTGCCCGCGCACGGTTCCCGCGCCACCGGAAAAGAACAGAAAATCAGGTGTAACGCCACTCGCAGGCGGGCCAATGACCGATCCAAGCTGCGCCCGCCCGGCCAGCACAACCCTGCCGCTGGTTCCAAGGCTGGTATAGACCCGCCCGTCAACAAACAGGCGAAGTCCCGTATCGGTGCCGGAAAAGCCAACGAAAGGCATGACTTCGGTATCCAGATAAAAGCCGCGCGTGGCGCTGACTTTGTTGTCGCGCTCATCCCATTCCGAGCGGAAGGGCAGGATAAAGTACCTAAACTTTCGGCCATTTCCGTAGGCGTCGTCAGCATCTGACCACTGTAATCCAGCCGAGGCTTCGGCATACAGCGTGTCCGAGAATGTGCGGCGCGCACCATATGCCACAGACGCAACCGAAACATTGTAGTTTTCGGTGTTGCGGCGCTCCAGCAACGCGTTCCAGAATGTATTGTCGTCCGGACCCAGACGATCGGGCTGATCCAGACGCAATCCGATCCGCCCATCAAGATCTTCGGAACCACCGATATTTCGTATCGCGGCCTCAAAACGCAGGCGTTCCGCGCGTTTGAACATGTTGCGATGCATCCAGGTCGCGGTCACATCGACACCGTCGCGCGAGGCCAGCTCGAGCCCAAAGGTCAGCTGACGCTTTGGCAGGTCTTCGAATGTGGCGTCGAAATCCAGTGTGCCGTCGGGGTTTGCTGTCTCATGTTCCTGCAATGACACGACGTTGAACGTGCCGGTGCGGCGTAAACGTGTTCCAACCTTCTGGATTTTTTCTGGTGAGTAAACTTCTCCGCTTGGGAAACCGGCGATTTTTTCGATGGACCGGTGGCGCACATCCGTGTCGCCCTTGATGAACATTCTGCCAAACGTCAACCTGCGCCCCGGGTCCAAATCAATCTGCGCATCCAGACGGGCCTGCGCGTGGCGGGCGATAATGGTCTGATCCTCAATTTTTGCCTTTGCATGGCCCGCATTCCGCCATCCCTGCACACCGTCCGAGCCTGCATTTTGAATGGCTCCGGTCGTTGCCAGTTTGCCGGGGGCGAAACCTTCGGGCAGCACGGTACCAGACGCCAAGGGCTGAACAATGGCCGTGCCGAATTTGAAGCTTGGCCCGGTTTCAACAGTAATTGCGGCCCTATTGATCTGTGTTGGCACAGTCAAAGAGCTCAACTCAGCGGCTTCCTGCCCGTCAAGCTTGATGCTGACAACCGGGCTGAAATACCCTTCATCATACAAGATCTGTACAAGCGTGCGGTAATCCGACAAGGCGGCAGACAGGATCTCAAGTGGCGTGTCCAAGCCCCGCTCTTTCGCTGTTGTAACCGATGATGTCTTTTTCAGGCGTTCAACCAGTTCCTTCGAAGCGCCCGGCGCCGTCAGAGAGGTTTCCAGCGCCATCAGAGCGTTCGGGGTCAGTGCCATGACAATGGCACTCAGCCAGCACTTCAAACGGCCTTGCGGCGTGCGCCCTTGCATGAATTGCCCCAACTGTCCCAGTTCCAAATCTCAGCTACCGTGTCATCCACGGCCTTATAGTGTCAGGTTAGAACACCTGAATGCCATTGGGAAAAGGGATAAACGCGGGATCGGGTCATTTTGGCCGAATTGTCCCGGCCTTTGCTGACACAATCGCTTTACCGCACCTCGATTGGCAGACCGGAATTGCCGCGGTTCGGGCCAAAGCCAACCGTATACAACCAATGTCCGGGCCGGTCCGTGGCCTATGCCCTGTGTAATTCACTAGGCAAACGGGTGGTTATTCGGTATTCCCAATATATTGTCAATTGGTATCAAAAAAACCGAAAAAATGTCCTATCTCGACAACATCCGAACCTTTGTCAGGGTTTACGATCTGGGCAGCATGTCCGCAGCCGGGCGGGATCTTAGGATTTCGCCAGCGGTGACATCGGCGCGAATATCGCAGCTTGAGGACCATCTGGGTGTACGTCTGTTCCAGCGCACCACACGCAACCTGTCCCCGACAGAGCAGGGAAAGGCATTCTATCCCGGTGCGGTGGCGGTTCTGGATGCGGTGGACGAGGCCGAGGCTCAGGTCACACATCTGACCGAGGCACCGCGTGGGTCGTTGTTCGTGGCGTCTCCACTGGGGGTGGGGAGGCGATTGCTGGCTCCACATGTGCCCGAGTTTCTTGCGGAATACCCCGAGATTGATGTCCGGTTGCGCCTGACGGATCGCTCGGTTGATCTGACGACGGAAGGTCTGGATCTGGCGTTTTTCATTGGCCAGCCCGAGGACAGCACGTTGCGTATTCGCAAGATTGCCGACTGCCAGCGTGTACTGTGCACTGCGCCAGACTATGTGGCGCGGCGCGGTATGCCTAAGACCGGGGCTGACCTGATTGCCGACAAGCATGAATGCCTGAATCTGCGCTTTCCGGGTGCGACCGAGTTTCAGTGGATGCTGGTCACACCCGATGGCCCGAAACGATTTGCCGTGTCCGGGCGGTTCGAATGTGATGATGGGGATGTTCTGACGGATTGGGCGTTGTCCGGTCAAGGCATTGCAATGAAGCCGGTTTTCGAGGTGGCCGAGCATCTGAAATCCGGCCGCCTCGTGCCGGTTGCAACGGAAACTCCGCCTGTTTCAGTTCAGATGGCCTGCCTATACACGCATCGGCGCCATCAGGATCCAAAGGCACGCCTGTTCATGGATTTCATGATTGAACGGATCAGTAAGGTGGTTCGCGTTACAGAATACCCTGTCGCGGGGCCTAAACCATAGTTGCCGACCCGACGCTGTGTACGAAGGTTAGTCCGGTCACGACGCGGCCATCAGACGGGCCACGTCCAGCATGCGAGCCGAAAAGCCCCATTCATTGTCGTACCAGCCGAAAACGCGCACCTGATTTTCTCCGACCATGCGGGTTTCCGGCCCGGCAATGACCAGCGAATCCGGGCGCGCCCGCAAATCGGAAGAGACCAGCGGCATATCCGTCCAACCCAAAACCGGTGACTCGACAACAGCCTGACGCAAAGCATGATCGAAATCCTCGGCCCGCATACCGCGTTCCAGCGTGACCACGAGGTCGACCGCCGAAACGCTGGCTGTCGGGACGCGAACTGCGGCACCCGAGATGCGCCCGGCCAGATGTGGAAGGACCACGTCGATCAGGTGTGTGGCGCTGGACGTTGTCGGAACCATGGACAGCGCACCGGCCCGCGACCGGGCAAGGTCGCCGCGCGGGGCGTCAACCATGGGTTGGCTGTTGGTATAGCAATGGATGGTTGTCATATGGCCCGACAAAATACCGCCAATGTGGTCCAGCACTTTGACCAGCGGTGCCAGCCCATTCGTTGTGCAGGAGGCGTTCGATACGATCCGGGCGCTGCCCAACTGATCCTCGTTCGCCCCCAGAACGACGGTTAAGTCGGCCGCAGGCGAAGGACCCGAGATCAGGACCTTGCTGGCGCCCGCAGACAATCCGCGACGCGCCACGTCGGATGCGCGCGCGACCCCGGTACAATCCAGCATCACGTCTACGCCGGATAAATCAACGCGTGTCAGATCGGCACTGTGCGTCATAGGAACAGAGCGTCCGTCTACGATCAGCGCGGCATCGCCCTGTGACACATCGCCGGGATAGGGGCCGAAGGTGCTGTCGTATTTGAACAGGTAAGCACAGGTCTCCAGCGGCGCGATGTCATTGATCAGCACCAGCTCGATATCCGACCCTTCAGGCAGGGCCAGAACCTGCCGCAGGATCGTGCGGCCAATGCGGCCGAATCCATTAATCGCGAGTTTCATGCGCAAGCTATGGCAGGGCGTCGGGGCGACCTCAATGCCTGATCAACAACAGCTTACTTGCAACTGACCTGAGAAAAGAACTGACCCGAAATATTCTGGTACATGCTGTTGAAGATCACCTTGCATCCCGTCGCTTGTTGAATGGCAGCAATTGCTTGCGTTGTCCGAAGGCGTGGGGGCGGACCGAACGGGTTCAGGTTGTTGTTGTCGCGTGTGGCGCGATAAATGACCGGTTCGTCTGCGACCTGTGTCACAGCCCAGTTGCGGCTCATGACGAAGACGGATTTGGTCTCTTCCCCCGCAATGGCGGGTGCGGTGTGCAGGATTGCAGAGGTAGCGAGTGCGGCAACGGCTATCAGGGCAAGTCGCAGTTTCATGGACCAATCTCCAATGCTCAAGACAAGAAATTACTTGGATTTCAGCAAATTCCGACCCTTGTGTGAAGCCCTGGGGCAAATAATCACTGCGATTTTTTTCCCAACCCGCCGCTTAGCGGTGCGACAGGGACAGGGGCATATGCCGGTTGACGTCTTTATAAAGCAGATACCTGAACCGGCCCGGCCCCCCTGCGTAACAGGCTTGCGGGCAAAAAGCGCGTAGCCACATGTAGTCTCCGGCCTCAACTTCGACCCAGTCCTGATTGAGGCGATAGACCGCTTTCCCTTCCAGAACATAAAGACCGTGTTCCATCACATGGGTTTCGGCGAAGGGAATGACCCCGCCCGGTTCGAAATTGACGATGTTCACATGCATGTCATGGCGCAGGTCCTGTGGGTCAGCGAACCGCGTGGTGGACCATCGGCCGTCGGTGCCCGGCATTTCTACAGGCGTCACATCACGTTCGTTGGTGATGATCGGGTCTGGCGCGGGCAACCCGGGAACGGCCTCATAGGCTTTGCGGACCCAGTGGAACCGGGCTGCCGTCTGGCCAGTGTTCCGCAATGTCCAGTCGCTGCTGGCGGGGATATAGGCATATCCGCCTGTCTCCAACACATGGTTTTCCGAATTCAGTGTCAAAGTGACTGTTCCTTCGACGACAAAAAGCACCGCCTGAGCTTGCGCGTCTGTCTCTGGCTGATCGCTGCCGCCGCCGGGCTGCACTTCCATGATGTATTGCGAGAACGTTTCGGCAAATCCGCTGAGCGGGCGTGAAAGAACCCACAGGCGTGTTCCTTCCCAGAACGGCAGATAGCTGGTGACGATGTCGCGCATCGTACCTTTGGGAATGACCGCATACGCGTCAGTGAACATGGCGCGGTCGGTCAGCAACTGGTTCTGGCCGGGATGGCCGCCGGTCGGGGCGAAGTAGGTCGGATGGGTCATTTGTGTGCCTCGGGATCGTTTGAATGGCACTATGGGGACAAAGGCGCGACGCTATTAGGTCCTGACGCGCGATAGGTTTGTTCGGGATATTTTGAAGGTCGGCACCCCGGGGCTTGGCCCTGCTGAAACAGAGGTATATCCTTGGTCGTAAATGATTTCAGTTCTGTGAGGCCACAATGAAAGCCCAGTTTTTACCCGTCATTGCCGCGTGTGGCGCCCTATTGATGACCGGTTCCGCCAACGCCAAGTCACTCTCCCGAATCATAGCTGAGATGGGGCTGTCCCCGGCAGACTTTGAAGTGGTCAGTGAAACCTCGAATGCCCTTTTGAACAATGGCACGCCTTCTGTAGGGCAGGAACGGTCCTGGCAAAACGACGATACCGGCTCAAAAGGAACGATCCGGGTGCAAAACGTTCAGGGCAACTGCGTCGGCCTTCAACATGTCATCCAGCCGGAAGGCAGCGATCAAAGCCGCGAGATCAGAACCCGCCGGTGCAATGACGGTAACGGAAACTGGATCCTGACGCCCTGATCTCTGACTTGGTATCAGTACCCCAGATCGCGACTGACTTCGTGCAACAGGGGATCGCCGGACCTGAGCCTATGGTAGTTCTCAGCCACATCCGACAGTGCGTCCCCCAGATACCAGCCCGAGACATGCGGTGTGATCGTCACAGAAGGGTGCCGCCACAAGGGGCTGTCTTTTGGCAGCGGTTCCTGTGACGTGACGTCCAACACGGCATGGCCCGGTGAGCCGTTATCCAGCGCCGCGATCAGCGCCGCCTCGTCAATCAGGTTTCCGCGTCCGGCGTTCAGCAACTGACTGCCCGGCTTCATCGCGGCCAGCGTCTGTGCGTCAAACAAACCCGCGGTTTGCGGCGTCGAAGGAAGGATGGCACAGACGTGATCACATTGCCCCAATAGCCGAGGCAGCGCGTCTTGCCCATGCAGGCAGGTGACACCATCGATGGACTTTGGTGAGCGGCTCCAGCCCATGACCTGAAACCCGACGGCATGTAACATGCGGGCAGTGCGGGCCCCGATATGGCCCAGACCCAGAACGCCCACAACCGTATCAGGTGTGAAGATAGGCGCGCGCGGCAACCACTCGGCGCGCCTCTGGAATGCCTCGTGAAAAACCATGTGGCGCTGAGCCCGCAGGATATAGGCCAGAAACCACTCGGCGATGCCCTGCGCAGGCGCGTCTGGCTTCAATCGCGCCACTCGGATATGCGGAGGCAGGTCAGGATGGCCAACTATGGTCTCAACCCCAGCCCCCAGCTTCTGGACCAGTTTCAGGTTGGGCAACTTCGCAGGGTGATTGCTTTGCATGTTGACCACGGCCAGCATCGTGATGTCGCCGGGGTCGCCCAGCGTTTCGGGTGTGCGGATGTCGGCACCGGGTGCCAGGGCCTGTAATGTGGCGGCGATTTCCTCATCCCCGATCCAGTCCGACAACCCGGTTTCAATCAACAACGCCATATGCGACCCCACTTGGATGTGATGTGGTGACGTCCCGTCACAGCGGTGGACAGGATCAGGTCAGTTAAGCCATCCTCGTGCCCAAAAGTACAGCCTGGTTTCAAAACCCGAAAAGGACAGTTTCGTGAAGATACCACTCACCTCGCGCAAGGGAAACCACGTTACTTCGCAACCGGTTACCGGTATGAGTGAGCCGAGACACACAACGCAGCGAATGACCAGAGGGGACTGATGGCAGGGCTCGACTTCACGGATCAGACTTATTTCTGTCAGCGCGAAGATGGGGCGTTTGTCGGGAATGATCCCGCACGCGGTCCATGGTCTGCCGATCATTGCCACGCAGGGCCGGTAAGCGGGTTGATTGTGCGGGCGGCGGAAACCGAGATTGGCCCCGAAAAGATGCTGACCCGCCTGACAGTTGACCTGTTGCGCCCTCTGCCCTTGGCCGGGTTGCGGGTTGCCGCAGAAACCACGCGTCATACCAAGACGCTGGCGACCACACGGGTTACGGTGCACGATCTGGATGACACACTCTGCGCAACGGCCACCACCATGCATCTGGCGCGACGCGATCTGGGCGCGGTGGCAAACGTCGAAACCAGTGCGCCACAGTTGGAAGACGCGGTAGAAGGTCCTTTTCCAATCGGCGAGATTCGTCACGATTTGAAGGGGTTTGCCCACTACAGTGACATCCTTTATCCCATAGACGGCAAACAGGGGGCCGGACCCAAAACGGTCTGGATGCGCACCCCAAAGCTGTTGAGCGGCGAAGATCAGTCGCCCATTCAGGCACTGTGCCCGTTGGCGGATTGCGGCAATGGTATCTCGTGGAATGCTCCGACGTCGGAGATGGGGTTCATGAACACCGATCTGACCGTGAATATCCACCGCGAACCGGTGTCAGATTGGCTGGCGTCCAGTTCGGTTTCACATTGGCAACCTACGGGCATCGGCATGTCTCAGTCGGTGCTTTTTGATACGCAGGGTCCTGTAGGGACGGCCCTGCAAACACTGGTTCTGTTCCCGCCAGTCTGAAAGTAGGCCGGTTTCCGCAGGCGTGTGTAAAGGCCGTTGTCGCCGTGTCCCGTCAGACCTATCTTGCGCATATGCGCTGGCTCTTCACCGTCATGACCTGTTGCCTGCCGATCCCGGCACTATCCCACCCGCATGTCTTTATCGACACCGGGCTGGAATTCATCGTGGATGAGGCCGGTCACCTGACCCATATCCGGGTGACGTGGGCATATGACGAATTCTACTCTCTGCTTGTTCTGGAAGACATGAATCTGGATCAGGATGCTGACGGCATTCTGACGGAAAGCGAAGAAAAACGTCTGAGCGGGTTCGATATGCAATGGGTCGAGGGGTACAACGGCGACCTCGTGCTCACCAAAGACGGCGCACTGGTGGCTCTGTCCAGTCCAATGGAGCCCAGTGCGACAACGGAAGACGGGCGGATTGTAACCACCCATTTGCGAGCGGTCGAAGGCGACGCAATACTTGCCACAGGGCTTTCCGCCAAGGCATTTGATGAGTCCTTCTATACGGCCTATGAGATAACGCGCCCTGTAACTGTGACAGGCCCAGCTTTATGCCAGATGGATCGTAACGAACCCGACATAGACGGGCAGCTTGCACAGATGCAGGCGTTTCTGTTGACACTGGACGCGGATTACGACCTCGAGGAAAACGATATTCCCTTGGTTGGTGAGAACTTTGCGACTGAGATCCTTGTTTCATGTCCCGTTTCCTGATTGTTCCGGTCGCTCTGGCCTTTGGTTTGCTGCTTTGGTTCTGGGGCAGCGGTGGGTTTGACAG
>NZ_JBXWSG010000111.1:0-10711 GCF_059613305.1 Ruegeria sp. BHSB056
CTGATGGGGGATGCGATTGCGCAACCGGTGTTTCAGTTCGGTCAGATGATGACAATCGTCACCTTTCTGTTCATGCAAAGCATCTGGTTCGGTTTGGCAAGCATCGCGCTGATCCCGCTTCAGGCCTGGCTGATCCCAAAGTTGCAACGCCAGATCAACTTGCTGAACAAGGACCGTATTCAGGAGGTCAGGCGTCTGAGCTCGGAAATCGGGGAAAGTGCGGCGGGCATCAGCGACCTGCGCACAAATGGCGGCTGGCGTTATCGTCTGGCGCAGTTCAGTCATAGGCTGGGGACCTTGTTCGAGATCCGGTTCAAGATCTACAACAAGAAATTCTTTATGAAGTTCCTGAACAATCTGATCACTCAGATGACGCCGTTCCTGTTTTACTCGGTGGGCGGATACCTGGCGATTACGGGCGAGGTGACAGTAGGTGCACTGGTTGCCGCGTTGGGCGCGTACAAGGACCTAAGCGGGCCCTGGAAAGACCTTCTGACCTACTACAACCAGGTACAGGACATGTCCCTGCGGTGGGAGGTGGTCACCGAAAGATTTGCCCCGGACAACATGATCCCCGAAGAGCTGTTCGTCGGCGAGCCGGAAACCATCCCACATCTGACCGGTGATATCGAATTGCGCAATGTGACCGTTCGCGATGGCGACGGCAAAACCATTCTAGAAGACATTGATCTGACCATCCCGCGGGGCGCGCGTGTGGCGATTCAATCCGCCCATGCGTCGGAACGTAGTGCGTTGGGCCAGTTGCTGACCCGCGAGGTGCTACCTGTTCAGGGGGATGTGGTCATAGCTGGCCACAAGCTGGACGAACTGCACCAATCAGTTATCGCGGCCCGGATCGGGTATGCCTATTCACGCCCCTATCTGTTTGACGGGACTTTGGGCGATAACCTTATGATGCCGTTGCGCACCCACCCGCAACACGAGGCAGATGCGATTAGAACCCCGTCCCGTCGTCAGATTGAGTCTGTTCGGGCGGGTAACCCACCGGATTCGCTGGAAGATGAGTGGATCGATCCAGGACTGGCCGGTCTGGACGATATCGATGGAATACGTGACTGGTGGTTCCAGCTGGTGGAAGCCATGGGGATTGACGAGTTCATGTTCCGGCGCACTCTGCGCACCCAGTTTGATCCAGAGATACACCCAATACTGGCACAGGAAATAGTCAGGCTGAGAGAATCCATCGCAGAACGGCTGAAAGAAAAAGGATTGGATCGTTATGTCTATCGGTTCGACCCAAACCAGTTTAACCCGGCCGTCCCGCTTGGGGGCAACCTGTTGTTCGCGGCACCGTCGCGAGACATATCTCCAGACATTCTGGCCGGAGACGCGCGGTTCGTGCAATTGCTCAGCACCCATGATTTGGCAGATGACGCGATCAGCATATCGAATGCTGTCATGGATACTCTTGGCAAGACATTTGGGCGGGACGGGGCCGACCATCCCCTGTTTCTGCGGCTTGGCATGTCCAAGGACATGTATCATCGGCTGCTCGATATTCAGGACCGGCGCAAAGCCAAAGGGAATGCTGCGCTGAGCGATCAGGAGCGTGCCTTGCTACTGACAGTGCCTTTCCTTCTGACAGCAGAACAGATCGGCCCGGATTTCCCGGAGGAATACAAGGAAAAAATCCTTGCTATCCGCAAGACCCAGGCCGAGCGGTTGCGCGGTGCAATGGACGGTTTGTTCATGTCTGTGGCGCCTGACATCTATGTGCCGCGCTTGACCGTGATGGAAAACGCAATCTACGGCCGGATATCGTTGATGGCGGGTGCCCATGCCGAAGATATCGAAGACATCGTTGCCGAGGCCATGAACGAAGCCGGTCTGCGCCGTCGGGCAGCGGCCATTATCTATGACCTGCCGTCCGGGTTGGGCGGCAACAACCTTCCAACCGTGTTTCAGGAGCGTGCCGCTTTTTCACGCGCAGGCATCAAACGCCCCGACGTCCTGATCCTGGACAAGGCGCTGGCCAGCCACGACTCGGAAAGCCGGTTGCGCACGCGCCTGAAACTGAGAGAGCTGCTGCCCGATTCCATCATGATATTCATGGAGGGTCATTTTGCGCATCCCGAAGCCTATGACTTGTTTGTGGAAATCAAGGATGGACGGATCGACGGCGTCTCGCGGAGCAGACCAGCGCATGAGGCCAGAACTTCGGACGATCTGAGCCGTAAACTCGAGATTCTGTCTGCAACTCAGCTGTTTTCAGGCCTGGATGGCAGAAACCAGAGGCTGCTGGCGTTTTCGGCGCAATGGTACGAAGCCAGCGCCGAACAAGTCATCTTTTCCCGCGGTCAAGCGCCGGATGCGGCCTATTTGTGCATTTCAGGACAAGCCAAACTGGATTGGTCCAATGAGGATGGAACGAAACGCACAATCTCGATCATAGAACCCGGTCGGCTCATCGGAGACCTGTCCATCATTACCGGGGAACCAAGGCAACTGGATCTGGTAGCGACGGAAGATAGCAGCTTCTTGCGCATCGGCGCAGAAGAACTGCGTGCCGTTGTTGAAAGTGACGCTTCGGTCGCTATGCAGTTGCTTCAAACAGTTGCAGGGTATCTGACCACGCTTTCGAACAGAATCAGCGTGGCCCAGAACGCCGAAGACATGTTTCCACCCGTGACGGATGAAACGGCGCAGGAAGGTATTGGTAAGAATGCCTAGCGCGTATTCAGCTCATGCGCGCCTGGTCGAAACAGCCCGCGCCAAACCCGAAATCTGGCGTCTTTTGCTGGGGTTGGCATTGATAGCCGTGTTGGTCAGCGTTTCGAACTTGGTGTTTTTCACCGTGATAGCGGGGTTGGGTCCGGAGGAATGGGCACAGGAACTTTTGCAAGGCAACACACCTATAGCGCTGCTTCTGTTGCTGGCCAGTTTCGGGTTCATCATTCTTGGCGTGGCAGTTGCCGCACGTCAGCTTCAGCACCGATCCTTGCGATCAATTTTCGGCCAGCGCAGTCTGGTTGTGGCCCAATTTCTGAAAGTGCTGAAAGCCCTGCTTTTCTTGGGCGCTGTCGGTGTCTTGCTGTCGCCCTACGGCTTGGGGGACTCTCTGTCAAAGAATCTGCCATTTTCAACTTGGCTTTTGTTGCTTCCGGTCTCTGTGTTAGTTGTCCTGATTCAGACCAGCGCCGAAGAAGTTCTGTTTCGGGGGTACATTCAGCAAGCGTTTGCAGCCAGGTTTCAATCGCCTGTCATTTGGATGGGGGTTCCGTCTGTTTTGTTTGCGGCTGGCCATTACACGCCGGAACTGGCAGGAGAAAATGCAATTCTGTTTGTGCTGTGGGCATTTGTTTTTGGGATGCTTGCATCCGATCTCACAGCGCGATCAGGGACATTGGGGCCAGCTATCGCCTTGCATTTCTTCAATAACATCATCGCACTATTGTTCGTTTCCCTGCCGGACAACCTGAGCGGTCTGGCGCTTTTCTCGCTTCCGTTCGATGCATCTGACGCTGAACAGCTTCGTCCCTGGCTGGTGGTGGATTTGGCGGTGATGTTCGTATGCTGGCTGGCGGCGCGGCTTGCGATCAGGCGTTGATTGCATTTCTTTCCGTGGCGTCTTATTTGACGTCAACACCGCACAAGCCAAGGTTCCGACATGAACTGGATCACAAACTACGTCCGCCCCCGGATCAACTCGATCTTCTCTCGCCGCGAAGTGCCCGAAAACCTTTGGCAGAAATGTGACGAGTGCGGAACGATGCTGTTTCATCGTGAACTTGCGGAAAATCAGAACGTCTGTACCCAATGTGACCATCACATGGCGATTACCCCACGCGAGCGGTTCAATCACCTGTTCGATGGCGGTATTTTCACCGAGGTCGCAGTGCCAGCGCCAAAAGAAGATCCGTTGCATTTCCGCGACCAGAAGAAATACCCCGAACGTATGCGAGCCGCGCAGAAAAAGACCGGTGAAAAAGAGGCGATGCTGGTTGCCAAAGGCGAAATCGGGCGCACGCCTATCGTTGCAGCAGCGCAAGATTTCTCCTTCATGGGCGGATCAATGGGCATGTATGTGGGCAACGCAATCATCGCGGCCGCTCAAGAAGCGGTTAAGCTAAAGCGCCCACTGATCCTGTTCTCGGCAGCTGGTGGTGCGAGGATGCAGGAAGGCATTCTCAGCCTGATGCAAATGCCGCGCACAACCGTGGCCGTCGAAATGCTGAAAGAAGCAAATCTACCCTATATCGTTGTGCTGACTCATCCCACCACCGGAGGTGTGACGGCGTCATATGCGATGTTGGGCGATGTCCACATCTCTGAACCGAACGCGTTGATCTGCTTTGCCGGTCCCCGAGTTATCGAGCAAACGATTCGCGAAAAGTTGCCCGACGGCTTCCAGCGGGCCGAGTACCTGCTGGATCACGGGATGCTGGACCGTGTCACCAAACGCACCGAGATGCGCGACGAACTGATCACCATCACCCGGATGCTGATGAACCAACCGCCGGCGATCAAAGGTGATCTGCCAGCACCGACACCGGATGAAACGGCCAAGGTCGCGCAGGCCGAAGAGACCGGGAAAAATGAACACCAAGACATCTGACGCCATCCTCGACCGGATGATGGCGCTGCACCCCAAGATCATTGATTTGACCTTGGACCGCGTCTGGCGATTGCTGGCCGCTTTGGACAACCCGCAGCTCAAGCTGCCACCGGTTATCCATATTGCCGGAACCAATGGCAAAGGCTCGACCCAGGCCATGATCCGGGCGGGCTTGGAAGGGGCCGGGCGTTCCGTTCATGCCTACACCTCGCCCCATCTGGCGCGATTTCACGAACGTATCCGGTTGGCGGGCGAACTGATTTCAGAACCCAGCCTGACCGCGGTTCTGGATGAGTGCTACGTGGCAAATGGTGGCGAGAACATCACGTATTTCGAGATCACAACCTGCGCCGCCTTGCTGGCCTTCTCTCGCTGCAAAGCAGATTATACTCTGCTCGAGGTCGGTCTGGGTGGGCGGTTGGACGCGACAAATGTTGTAGATGAACCGGTGGTAACAGTCATTACGCCTGTTTCAATCGATCATGAACAGTATCTGGGCGACACCCTGGGAAAGATTGCTGCCGAAAAGGCGGGCATTATCAAACCCGGTGTGCCATGCATCGTCGGCCCGCAGGAAGATGAGGCGCTGGAGGTGATCGAGTACACAGCCGCCCGGTTGGGCGCACCGCTGCTTGTACATGGCCAGCATTGGCACGTTCATGAAGAAAACGGGCGCTTGATCTATCAGGACGAAACCGGGCTGCGTGATCTGCCGCTCCCCAACCTGCTGGGTGCACATCAGTTCCAGAATGCTGGTGCTGCCTCGGCGGTTCTGCGTCATCTTTCAATGGGTGACATTGCCTACGAGGCTGCCGTGTCCAATGCCGATTGGCCCGCGCGTATGCAACGTCTCAAAACCGGCCCGCTGACCGAGCAAGCCCCCCAGGTCGAACTGTGGCTGGACGGAGGGCATAACGCGGCCGCAGGTATCGCGCTGGCCGATGTGCTGGCAAAGATGCCGCAACGCCCTACGCACATAATCTGCGGTATGCTCAACACGAAAGACGTGACTGGGTACCTCGCGCCACTGTCAAGACAGGTTGCAAGCCTGACCGCCGTCTCCATACCGGGCGAGGCGGCCACGCTCAGCGCCGAAGAAACCGCCGCCGCTGCCACCAAAGTTGGCCTGCCTTCTTCAGTCGCTGCAAGTGTTTCGGAAGCGTTGAAGACATTCACGGACAAAGACCCACAGGCGCGTGTCCTGATCTGCGGCTCCCTTTATCTTGCCGGAAACATCCTGCGCGAAAACGGTTAAGCTTCATCTTTTCGCAAATATTCCGGGGGCGGCGCGCGCAGCGCGACGGGGGCAGAGCCCCTACTTCCCCCAGTTCTGGTCCTGCATTTCCCGCAGGCGCGACGCAGTACGCTCAAACTCAAAGGTGCCTTCTCCTTCGACATACAACATCTCGGGCTCTGCCGCAGCCGAGCAGATCAACCGAACTTTTGCCTCGTAGAGCGCATCTATCAGGATGACAAAGCGCTTGGCTTCATTGAAGTTATTTCTCGACAGACGGGGGATATCCTCAAGCACCAAAACTTTAATTGCTTCTGCGATAGCCAGATAGTCCGCCGGTCCCAGCATCCGGCCACACAGGTCATAAAACGAAGCCCGTGCAACCCCGTTGCGAAATGCTGGCAGTTCGACAGCGCGGCCTTTGACCTGCAATATCAACGGATCGGCAGGTCCGCCTGCAAGATCGTTCCAGACATCCCGTAATTTCTGCCGCGCTTCTGGTCCGATGGGTGTAAAATAGACCGGAGCACCTTCTAATCTGTTCTGACGGTAATCCGTGGGCGATACCAGTTCCCATACCTGCAACTGGTCTTTGATATGGGCAATAAAAGGCAGGAACAATTGCCGGTTCAACCCATCCTTATACAGCTCGTCTGGATGCCTGTTCGACGTGGTCACAACGACAACACCACCTTCGTGCAGCAGGTTAAACAAGCGACCGACGATCATCGCATCCGTAATGTCAGTGATCTGCATCTCGTCGAAAGCCAGCAGGCGGACGGATTTTGCCACTTCTTTCGCCACAGGTATTAGTGCATCTTCCACATTCTCTTTTCGGGCCTTGTGCATTCCGGCATGGATATCCTGCATGAAGGCATGAAAGTGAACGCGCCGTGCAGGGATTTCACCCAGCGTGTCGACGAACATGTCCATCAGCATCGATTTACCGCGTCCGACGCCACCCCACAGGTACAGGCCTTTGGGTGGCGGTGGAGCCTTGCGGAAAAACCCTCGTTTTACCGGCTCGGCCAGTGCCGCACTGATGCGCTCAAACTGGGGTAATACGGCTTCTTGAGCGTCGTCACGCGTCAGAGTTCCATCCTCGACGCGGGCTTCATAGTGCGAAATCAGATCCGTCATGACCAAGAGCCTTACCCATGACCCAGCCCGTTGAAAAGAAGACATTTCCCTGACGTATCAAATTTGCTTATCCGTGACCGCAAATCTGTTGAATTGACGCGACTCGTAAATGCAGTACGGTCCGTCGGACCAAACTACCCGAGGTCGCAATGCCGCAACCCACCCGCATGTTGAACCCGATCCTGATCGTTGGATGCATCATCATCACGGTCAGCTTTGCCGTGCGCGCATCTTTCGGCGTGTTTCAGATTCCGATCGCCAGCGAATTTGGCTGGTTGCGCACGGATTTCTCACTGGCGATTGCGATCCAGAATCTGGCTTGGGGCATCGGCCAACCGGTCTTTGCAGCTATCGCTGAGAAAGTAGGAGACCGAAAGGCCATTATCCTTGGCGCTTTGACCTACGCTGCCGGTATGGTGCTTTCAGCCTGGTCCGTCACACCTCTTGAACACCAAGTCTATGCGTGGCTGGTGGGGTTTGGCATTGCCGGAACCGGGTTCGGCGTGGTTTTGGCTGTGGTCGGTCGCGCGTCCTCTGATGAAAATCGGTCCATGTCGCTGGCCGTCGTTACAGCTGCGGGCAGTTTCGGACAGGTTCTGGGCGCTCCGACAGCTGAGTGGCTGCTGTCATTCTTGCCCTGGCAACAGGTCTTCGTCGTGTTTGCCGCTGCGATTCTAGCGCTTGTATTGACCCTGCCTTTCATGCGGTCGCCTCAACCAGCTTCAAAAGCAGAGTTGCAAGAAAGCATGGGAGAAATTCTGGGAAAGGCGTTCCGAGATCCTTCTTACGCTTTGATATTTATTGGGTTTTTCAGCTGCGGATACCAGCTTGGATTTATCACCGCTCATTTTCCGGCATTCGTAACCGAAATGTGCGGCCCGATCGAACCCGGCAGCGTGCTGTATTCCATCGGCATCACATCCACGTCCGCACTTGGCGCGGTATCGATTTCGCTGATTGGTTTGGCCAATATCGCCGGGACTCTTTTTGCAGGTTGGGCGGGTAATCATTTTCCTAAGAAATATCTGCTGGCCTCGGTCTATGCCGGTCGGACACTTGCTGCGGCGTTGTTCATCGTTTTCCCGATAACGCCGCTGTCCGTCATTACATTCTCGCTGGTGATGGGGTCGCTTTGGCTGGCCACCGTTCCGCTCACGTCGGGCCTTGTCGCGCACCTCTATGGTTTGCGTTACATGGGAACACTCTATGGCATAATCTTCTTCAGCCATCAGGTTGGCAGTTTCCTGGGAGTCTGGCTGGGGGGGCGCATGTATGACCAATATGGTGACTATGCACTGGTCTGGTGGATCGGTGTGGCAATAGGGGCTTTCAGCGCCATCGTTCATCTACCGATCCGAGAGAACCGTCTGGCAGTCCCCGCCTGAAATAACGTTTCGCGCTCGACCAACGTGCGCGCGCCAGCGGTAATGCCGCGTGGGGTGTCAATCTAGCCAGCTCGGTCTGGAAACAATCCGGCAAGGCCTTCGGCCGAGGCGGCACAAACGCCACGCTCGGTGATAAGCCCGGTCACCAGCCGGTTGGGTGTGACATCAAAGGCAGGATTGCCACCCTCCGTACCGTTCGGAGTGACGCGAACATCGGCAATATCCCCTTGGCCGTCCACGCCCATGACATGGGTCACTTCTTTTGTATCGCGTTCTTCGATCGGGATTTCCGACACTCCATCCCGAACCGTCCAGTCAATCGTAGGCGAGGGCAGGGCAACATAAAACGGAACCCCGTTGTCCCGCGCCGCCAAGGCCTTCAGGTAGGTGCCGATTTTATTGCAGACGTCGCCTTGTGCCGTGGTCCGGTCTGTACCGGTGATGACGGCGTCAACCAAACCATGTTGCATCAGGTGACCACCTGCATTGTCCACGATATAACGATGGGGAATGCCGTGTTCAGCAAGCTCCCAGGATGTCAGCGCCCCCTGATTTCGTGGCCGGGTCTCATCCACCCAGACATGAAGCGGAATGCCCGCGTCATGCGCGTGATACATCGGGCTTGTCGCCGTTCCCCAATCCACCGTTGCCAGCCAACCGGCATTGCAATGCGTCAATAGCCGCACCGGTTCACCTGCGGGCTTTCTGGCTGCAATTTCTTTGATCAGTTGCAGACCATGGCGACCTATCGAGGCATTGATCTCAACATCTTCGTCAGCAACCTCCTGTGCCATTGCCCAGGCCCGTTCGGCACGGTCACTTGGGGCAAGTGGCATCAGCGCGCCACGGCATCTGTCCAAGGCCCATCGCAGGTTGATTGCCGTTGGCCGGGTCGCGTGCAATACGTCATATGCGGCATCGAACGAAGCGTCAGAGCTGTCACGGGACATCTGTTCCGCAATTCCAAACGCGGCTGTTGCACCAATCAGTGGCGCACCCCTGACCCACATATCGCGGATCGCCGTCGCAAATTCATCCAGCGTTTTCAGGGTAACCACCCGAAAGTCATGGGGCAGCCATCGCTGGTCGATAATCCGAACCTCACCTGCCGATTTGTCCCACCAAATCGACCGGTAATGAGCACCCTGTACTTTCATAATTCGGTCTCCGTTTGCGAATAGCCTGATCAGAAGTCTTTCGCAGCCTGCGTTCTTTCGGCGGGCTTGTAAACGGGCGTTTCTGGTTGCAGGCTCGCATTTTAGCTTGCCGATGATTGCACTTATCCTCGGGTCGCCGCGCGAAGTTCCCGCTCTAAGGCGTCCAGAAACCTTGAACGATCGGCTTTGTTGAATGGTCGGCCGCCGCCTCCGGCCCCAAGCGGATTGGCGGCCCGAAGGTCAGCCATCAGATCACGCATTGCCAATTGCTGGCCTATGTTGGCTGCCGTAAAGGCTTCGCCGTTCGGGCGCAAAACTCGGGCACCCGCTTCGACGCATTTCGCAGCCAGAGGGATATCGGAGGTAACAACTACATCCCCTGCGCCGCAGCGTTCTGCTATCCATTTGTCGGCTTCGTCAGCGCCTTCCGAGACCACGACGACCTGAGCCAACGGGTTTGCTGACGGTCGAAGACCGCCATTCGACACCAGTGCCATAGGCACCTTGTGTCGCGTTGCAACCCGTTCGGCCTCGGCCTTTACAGGGCAGGCATCGCCATCGACATAGAGCGTTGTCACGCCTTTTTGGCCTCTTTTTTCTCTGGTTCAGCAGGTTTTTTCCGCACCTTGAATTCGTCCGGGATCGGCATCCGGTTGAAAGCATCCAGCCCGGCGATCTTGTAAGCCTCGGCCAGAGTTGGATAGTTGAACGTATTCTGAACGAAGTAATCGACAGTGCCCTTCAGGTTAAGAACCGCCTGAGCGATGTGGATCAGTTCAGTCGCACCTTCGCCCACAATCTGCACACCCAAGACACGGCGGGTCTTCAGCGAAAACAGCATCTTCAGCATGCCGTGTTCCAGCCCCATGATATGCCCGCGCGAGGTTTCGCGGAATCGGGCCACACCGACCTCATACGGAATGCCACGTTCCTGAAGTTCTTCCTCGGACATGCCGCAGGTGGAAATTTCGGGAACCGAGTAGATGCCATATGGGTACCATGGGCTTTCCGGCAGTGTAGGTGTCTCGAGCGCATGGCAGGCAGCCACACGCCCTTGCTGTAATGAAGTCGAGGCCAGCGAAGGGTGACCGATCACATCCCCGGTCGCGTAGATATGCGGAACCGCGGTCTGATATGTCTTGCGGTCTACCTTGATCCGATTGCGGTGATCGGTTTCCAGTCCAACTGAGTCCAGATTGAGTTTCGATGTTGCGCCCAT
>NZ_JBXWSG010000112.1:0-10602 GCF_059613305.1 Ruegeria sp. BHSB056
TCGTTGGTCGGTTCGTCCAGCACCAATAGGTTCGAGGGTTTCGCCATCAGCTTGGCCAGAAGCAACCGGGCTTTTTCCCCACCGGACAGGGATTTGACGGCTGCTCGGGCCTGCCGTTCGTCAAACAGAAATTCCTTGAGATACCCTACAACATGTTTGGGCTGCCCGCCCACCATAACCTGATCGGCCTTGCCCGACACCCGCATTTCCGGATCGCCGGTCAGACTGTCCCACAGGCTCATCTCGGGGTCCAGTTGGGCGCGGGTCTGATCGAACACCGCGATTTCAAGGTTCGTCCCCAAGGAAACCGAGCCCGCGTCCGGCTCCACCTGCCCCAGCAGCATCTTCAGCAACGTTGTTTTGCCAACACCGTTCGGCCCGACAAAGGCCACCCGGTCGCCGCGCTGCACCAGCAGATCAAAGTTCCGAACGATCTGCTTGTCGCCAAACCCTTTGGCCAGCGCCCTGGCCTCAATCACTTTACGGCCTGATTTTGGCCCGGCCTCCAGTGCCATTGCAGCCGAACCCTGACGTTTGATCTGCGCCGCCTTTTCGGCCCGCAACGCCTGCAAGGCCCGCACCCGGCCTTGATTACGTTTGCGTCGGGCGCTAATGCCCTCAACCGCCCACTTGGCCTCGGACTTGATCAGACGGTTCAGCTTGTGGCGTTGCTGGTCTTCTTCCTCCCACACCTTGTCCCGCCAGGCCTCAAAGGCTTCAAAGCCCTGCTCCTGTCGCCGAACAGCCCCCCGGTCAATCCAAAGCGTTGCCCGCGTCAGCGCCCTTAGAAAGGCCCGGTCATGCGAGATCAGCACAAAGGCCGCTCGGGTCGCGCCAAGTTCGCGTTCCAGCCACGCGATGGCTTCGATATCCAGATGGTTGGTCGGCTCGTCCAGCAACATCAGATCCGGAGCTTCTGCCATCAGCTTGGCCAGCGCAGCCCGCCGCCTCTCTCCGCCCGAAGCCGTCTCAACCGCCCGTGAAGGATCGAACTTCAACCCTTCACCGGCCCGTTCAACCTTGTAAAGTTCTCCCGGCTCCAACCCGCTGGAGGCGTAATCCCCCAACGTGGCAAAGCCTTCCATTGTCGGATCTTGCTCCATATAGCCAACGGATTTTCCGGGCGGCACGACAATCTCGCCCCGATCAGCCTCGACCAGACCGGCCATCACTTTCATCAGCGTGGACTTTCCGGATCCGTTTCGCCCCACCAGCGCAACACGATCACCAGGCTGAACCACCAGATCCAGTTCGGAAAACACCGGGTCACCCCCGAAAGTCAGGGAAATGCCGGACATCTGCAACAAAGGAATTCTCGCCATGTGCGCCAGCTAAACCGGCTGACACATTGCGTCAACGCCCCGTCTTCACCTTTTCAAAAATACTCAATCTACCCGGCCACCGCCCGCAACAGACGTTTGCGTGCCGGGGGGATCGCACCGATTTCCACCCCTGTGAAAACGTGCAGCGTGTTCATGTGGCGATCCACCACCGCATGATCGCTGACCCAACCGCCCATCATCAGATAGGTCCGCAACAAGGGTGGCATCCGCAGCATTGCCTTTTTCACATCCGGTCTGCGCCGCAGACGCGCGGCAAAACGAAACACATCCGGAGCCTTCACGCGCGGCAACCAACGTTTCGGGCCCAGATGGCGATGCTTGAGCATCGCAAAAGCATCCAGATACTGCTCTGTTTCGGTACCGGCAAAAGAGGAACATCCAAACAGCATCTCGACGTTGTTCCGGTCTACGTAGGCCGTCATTGCCCCCCAGGCGACACGCAGGATGTCGGGGTCGCTGTGATCGGGATGGATACAAAATCGTCCCATTTCAACCATCCGGCCTTCGAAGCCTTCGAGCGAGGTCAGGTCATAGAACTGTGCTGAATAACTTTGTCCGATCTCGCCGCCACTATCCATGGTCAGCATCCGAAAGCAGCAGACCAGCCGGTCTGCCGAGCGCATATCCTCGATCAGGATATGGCTACAGCGTGCATCAAATTCGTCGCAGTCCGGTTTTTCAGTACCAAAAGCCAAGGTCCGCAATGCCTGAGCTGTTCTGATATCCTCGGGCGACTGCGCCAGTCTGGCGCGATAGCGCCCCTTGCTTAACAAAACTGCCGTTGCCACGGTCGCGTCCTCCACGGTTGCCGACCTTCAGGCGTCGGTACGACACCGCTAGCACAAGACATGTGACTGCCCTGTGACCACCGCAAGGTTTTGGCGCAAATTAGTTGGCGCCCGGAATGTTGGCCGGATTGAAGTTGCCGATATTGCCCAGCAGCTGACGCAGGAAGCCTTTGTCCTGAACGTTGGAATCGGTAACGCGGCGCTCCAGAGCAATCACATTCCCGTCTTCAAGACCAAAGCGTTCGATGTTTCTGACAACACCGCGCTGATCAAAACTGATGGCAACCAGTTCGCGCGATACCACCTCGGGCCGCTTCGGACCGTAGTGACGCACGCGAGAGCGGACATAGTAATAGCCCGAATCCCGAACCACGCCGGATGCGCCCGGCGCGCCGATGGCCTCTTGCACGCTGTCACGCGTGTCTACGCCAACTTTGATTTCCGCCAGTTCCTCGGCCGGTGGCACATAGCCGTGATTCTTGAAGACAGCCGTACAAGCCCCGGTCGCAGCCAGACAGGCAACAAACACAAGCGATTTCGCAGCTGGTTTCAACTGGTTCACTACCTTCAACATCTGCACCCTCTTGCCTTGGCCTTCTTCGGCTTCTATCCGATTACATAAACCGCTGCCACGGTTCAACACATAGAAAGGCTCACGAATGAGCAACGCGACATCATTTCGGGTGTCTGACCTGCCGCAGAACGCCCCGACACCGTTCGATTTGCGCCCTGCAACCACCGCGCTTGAACAGATCAGGCAAGAGCTTGGGCTGCTGGGGCTGCGCAAGCTCAGCTTTTCGGGCGAAGTGCAGGCACAAGGTAAACGGGACTGGGAATTGAACGGCAAACTCGGTGCAACTGTCATCCAACCTTGCGTGGTAACGCTGGAACCGGTGACGACAAGGATCGATATTCCGGTGTACCGGACTTTTCTTGCGGATTGGGCAGACCCAGATGATCCAGAGTTCGAGATCCCGGAAGATGACGAATCTGAACCTTTGGGGCCTGAAATTGATCCGGCCCTAGTCATGATCGAGGCCCTGTCCCTGGCTCTGCCACAATATCCGCGGAAAGACGGCGCAGAACTGGGTCAGGCTGCCTATACAGAACCGGGCAAACAGGCGATGACGGATGACGATGCCAAACCCTTTGCAGGATTGGCAGGGTTGCGCGATGTACTAAAAAAAGACGAGTGACAGGTGCCAGTTTTCCTGTCATAGCAGGCGGTCAGAAAAATCGCTTGAACATGCCGAGAATCGCAGTATTTTCGCGCGCTCATCGGATTTTGGGTTGGACATTGCGGGGCCCGTCGCCTAAACGCGCGTCAAACCACGATAAACGAACTACGAAACCCGGGTCGGCAGCGAATCTGCGGCCCCCAGTCAGACAAAGGTTGAGACCATGGCCGTCCAACAGAACAAAGTTTCCAAGTCGCGTCGCAACAACCGCCGCGCACACGACGCTCTGGTTGCTGCAAACCCGAACGAATGCCCGAACTGCGGCGAACTGAAACGCCCGCACCACGTTTGTGCATCTTGCGGCCACTATGACGATCGCGAAGTCGTCGCACAGGCCGACGAAATCGATCTGGACGAAGACGCAGCCTAAGCCTGATCGAGCGCAGACCAAGGCATGAACGATCAGCCCACGCACGCCGGACGGATCACCATCTCGGTTGACGCAATGGGAGGGGACGCAGGTCCCGCTGTCGTCGTTGCAGGTCTGGCGAAATCGGCTGGCAAGAACCCGAATATCGGGTTCCTGCTGCACGGGCCCGAACAGGTATTGCGCAAGCTGGTTGCCAAACGACGTGTCCTTGAAGGGCGCGTCGTTTTTCGTGATTGCCCCGACGTTGTCACGATGGAGGACAAGCCCAGCCAGGTTGTGCGCAACGGCAAGCAGACCTCGATGTGGTCCGCGCTGGAAGCGGTTCGTCAGGGCGAAGCCCATGGCGCTGTGTCCTGCGGCAACACCGGTGCCCTGATGGCCCTGTCAATGATGCGCCTGCGCAAATTGCCGGGTGTCAACCGCCCCGCAATCGCGATCCTGTGGCCTTCGCGCAACCCGCAGGGGTTCAATGTGATGCTGGACGTGGGCGCCGATGTGCGCGCCGACGCCAAGGACTTGCTGCAATTCGCCCTGATGGGCGCGTCTTATGCGCGCAACGGCATGGCCCTGAACCGACCCCGGATCGGGCTGCTGAACGTTGGCACAGAAGAGCATAAAGGCCGCGCGGAACTGAAAGAAGCACACGCCTTGATCTCGGATTTCGCGGAACAGGCGAATTTCGAATTTGTTGGCTTTGTCGAAGGCAGCGACATTCCCGGTGACAAGGCAGATGTCATTGTTACCGATGGGTTTACCGGCAATGTCGCGATCAAAACGGGTGAAGGCACCGCCGGCCTGATCGGAGATCTTCTGCGTGAGGCGTTCAAATACTCTCCGTTGTCCCGATTGGCTTCGGTCCTGGCCATCACGTCGCTGCAGCGCCTGAAAAAGCGCATTGATCCGCGGCGCGTAAACGGTGGCGTGTTTCTGGGTCTGAACGGGACAGTTATTAAATCCCATGGCGGGGCAGATGCGACCGGAGTGTCGGCGGCGATCAAACTGGCCTTTACCCTGGCACAGTCCGGCTTTGCCGAAAAATTAGCTGCGCGGGTTGCATCCACGGCCCAGCTTGCACAAGATGCCGCGCAAGCTGCGCCGCAGACCGATAAATAACAAAAAAGGCAGTACCTCAAAAATGGCAGGCCGTTCAGTTGTAGTAGGTGTCGGGCATTATTTGCCGGAACGTATTGTTCCAAATTCCGAGTTCGAGAAAACGCTGGACACGACGGATGAATGGATCAGAACCCGGTCGGGGATCGAACGCCGTCACTTTGCCGCCGATGACGAAACGACGTCGGACCTGGCCACCAAAGCTGCCGAGGCTGCGCTGGCCGATGCGGGCCTGACAGCGGATGATATCGACGCGATTGTCCTGGCGACCTCGACCGCGGACCTGACCTTTCCTTCTGCCGCGACCATGGTTCAGGCCCGGCTGGGCATGACAAAGGGGTTTGCTTTCGACGTACAGGCTGTCTGCGCGGGATTCGTTTTCGCGCTCAGCAACGCAAATGCGTTGATCCTGTCCGGCCAAGCCAAATGCGTGCTGGTCATTGGCGCCGAAACCTTTTCCCGGATTATGGACTGGACCGACCGCTCGACCTGCGTTTTGTTCGGGGATGGCGCCGGCGCATTGGTACTCGAAGCGCAGGACGGCGAAGGCACCGCTGCGGATCGCGGCATACTTGCAACCGATCTGAACTCGGATGGGCGCTACAAGGACCTGCTTTATGTCGATGGGGGTGTTTCGACCCAATCCACCGGGCATCTGCGGATGCAGGGCAATCAGGTCTTCCGACATGCCGTTGAAAAGCTTACCAAAACCGCTGAGACAGCCCTGAGCCGCGCCGGGCTGAGATGCGCTGACGTCGACTGGATTGTTCCTCATCAGGCCAATATTCGCATCATTCAGGGCACGGCCAAAAAGATGGGCCTGCCGATGGAAAACGTGGTTGTGACCGTTCAGGATCACGGCAACACCTCGGCTGCATCGATCCCATTGGCATTGTCGGTTGGTAAACAACGCGGGCAGATCAAACCCGGCGACCTGATCGTGACCGAAGCGATTGGCGGCGGTCTGGCTTGGGGCGCGGTGGTTCTGCGCTGGTAACCGGCGCAATCCAGCTTACACAGCTGCTTGCAATTCATTGATATTGACAGCGAATTTGCCATACCCATATGCTTTGACAGCAACAGGGGAAATGACATGGGCGACAATACACTGACTCGAATGGATCTGAGCGAGGCCGTCTTTCGCGAAGTCGGGCTTTCACGCAACGAAAGTGCGCAGCTGGTCGAAAGCGTTCTGAACCACATGTCCGACGCTCTGGTGCGCGGTGAGCAGGTGAAAATTTCGTCCTTCGGTACATTCAGTGTTCGCGACAAGACCGCGCGAGTCGGTCGCAACCCCAAAACCGGCGAAGAAGTTCCGATACAGCCCCGCCGCGTACTGACCTTTCGCCCGTCGCATCTTATGAAAGATCGCGTCGCCGTCGGGAATCGCAAGTAACCCAGGGTCACGCGGATATGAGCAAGTCTCCCGACGCGTTTCGTACGATCAGTGAAGTAGCGGATTGGCTTGGGGTTCAGGCCCATGTTTTGCGATTCTGGGAAAGCAGGTTCGCTCAGGTCAAACCGGTCAAACGCGCGGGCGGGCGCCGGTATTATCGCCCCAATGACATGCGTCTTTTGGGGGGCATAAAGAAACTGCTTCACGAAGACGGGACCACAATCAAGGGCGTACAGCGAATCCTGCGCGAGCAAGGCGTCGCACATGTCGCAGCACTGTCTCCGCCTCTGGACGAACCGGGTCCTGCCCTGATTGAACCCGTTCAAGGTACTGTGGTGCCGTTCGAACCCAAACCCGCTGCCGCCACCGAACAAATCCCTATGGATCTGGACGGACCGTCCGAGCAGCCGGCGAATGAATGCATGCAGGCCGACGCACGTCCCACGGCTGTGTCAGTACAAGAACCAGACCTGAACACAGCGCCCCTGATAGGCGGAATTGCTTCGCTGGCGTGGAAGCGTGCCGAGTTTGACGACGAACTTCTGCGCCAAATTGCACCGATTGCAAAAGACCTGCGCCGCTGGCTGGATCGGGTCGAAACACAGGCGACGGGTTAGGAAAAAAGGCAGTGTTTTCCTCTTGCCCCTGCCGGGAAAATCTTTATGAACGGCCCAACGTCGGGCTATGGCGCAGCCTGGTAGCGCGTCCGTCTGGGGGACGGAAGGTCGCAGGTTCGAGTCCTGCTAGCCCGACCAAATCACACCGACGTTTATGGCACAAAGGCCAGATCCCGCTCTGGCACATGAGGGGATCGAGATGACAGGTGTTTGCGCGAACCAGCAAATCGAAGCAATGATCGCGCGCGGAGAGATCGCCGCCAACCCCGATGTCCTGTCAGCGCAAATTCAACCGGCCAGCCTTGATTTGCGTTTGGGAACAGTGGCCTACCGCGTTCGTGCCTCATTCCTCGCGGGCGAAGGACAGACCGTTACGGATCGCTTGGCCGAGTTCGAGATGCACCGCATCGACATCTCGGACGGCGCTGTTCTGGAAAAGGGCTGCGTCTATCTGGTGCCTCTGATGGAATCGCTTGCCCTGCCCCGCGATATAACCGCCGTCGCCAATGCCAAAAGCTCGACCGGGCGGCTTGACCTTCTGACCCGTACCATCACCGATGGTGGCACCGAGTTCGATCGCGTGACCGCAGGCTACAAAGGCCCGCTTTATGCCGAGATCTGTCCACGTTCGTTTTCGGTTCTGGTCCGGCCCGGTATGCGTCTGAACCAGATCCGTTTCCGTCAGGGTCAGGCCGTCTTGTCTGACGCCGAACTGACCTCCCTGCACGCCGAATCGCCGTTGGTAGACGGCCCTGCCGTAATTCAGGACGGTCTTGGCTTTTCGGTCGATCTGCAACTGCCCGATACTGATCTGGTCGGCTATCGCGCCAAGCCCCATACCGGGGTAATCGATCTGGACCGAATTGGCGAATACGCCCCCCAGGACTATTGGGAGGAAGTGCGCACCAAGGACGGTCGCATCATACTTGACCCCGGTGCATTCTATATCCTTGTCAGCCGCGAGGCGGTCCATATCCCGCCGATGTATGCCGCCGAAATGGCACCTTATCTGGCGATGGTTGGTGAATTCCGGGTGCATTATGCCGGATTCTTCGATCCCGGCTTTGGCCATGCAGCCGCCGGAGGGGCCGGGTCGCGTGGCGTGCTTGAGGTGCGATGCCACGAAGCGCCTTTCGTCCTGGAGCACGGACAGGTGGTCGGGCGTCTTGTCTATGAAAAAATGGCCGAGATGCCCACGCAGCTATATGGTGCCGGGATTGCATCGAACTATCAGGGGCAAGGCCTGAAACTGTCCAAGCACTTCAAAGCGGTTGGCTAATCCTCAGAATTTCTTGCAACGGTGCTTGTGCTAGATAACCCGCGTTGCCTGTCGTAGGTTCTGCGTCTGACCTGTAGTGACCTGTCAGGGTTATTACTCCTCAAACAGTTCCGACTGGTCTTCGTCCACTTCGTCTTCGCGCGCCTCGCCCAACGGGATCGCCCCCGGCGGAGGTCGGTTTTCCAACAAACCCGCAGCCCTTAGTTCCTTGAGACCCGGCAGGTCGCGGGCGTTCTCCAGACCAAAATGATCCAGAAACTCGGACGTCACCACAAATGTCACCGGACGACCCGGTGTCATGCGGCGCCGGCCCAACCTGATCCACTCCATCTCAAGCAACTGGTCAATCGTCCCGCGTGAGACTGACACACCGCGAATTTCCTCAATCTCGGCGCGGGTGCAGGGTTGGTGATACGCGACGATGGCCAATGTCTCAATCGCGGCCCGGCTGAGTTTACGGGACTCGACCGTTTCCTTCTGCATCAGAAAGCCCAGATCGGGGGCTGTGCGAATCGCCCATGCCTCCCCCACGCGCACCACGCGCACGCCGCGCCCTTCGTAACGTCTCTGCAACAATTCAACGGCTTGCGCGGCGTCGCTTCCATGCGGCATCCGCGCCTCAAGATCGGCAATCGTCACCGGATCGGCACTGGCAAACAACACAGCCTCGACCATACGCTCCTGTTCCGCCAGGGGTGGCGCCTCGAACAGGGTACCGGTTTCTTCTGGGGCGTCAGTCACGTGTCTGTGTCCTCTTGCGCAAATGGATCGGCGCGAATGTCTCGCTCTGCTTGATCTCCATATGTCCTTCTTTCACCAGCTCCAGCGAGGCCGCAAAGGTCGCAGCCGTCGCCGACCTGCGGCGCACCGGGTCAGTATCCCAACCATCGGGCAGATAGGTTTCCATATCGGTCCACGTCCCCGCAAAACCGATCAGCGGGCGCATCCGCTCCAGTGCCTGCTCCATCGTGAACACCGCATCGCGGTCCATCACAAAGGGGCGGAATTCGTCACGGGTGCGGATACGGGCATACCCCTGCATCAGGTCCAGCAGCGTGGCAGAATAAGTCACGGTGCGAATGCGGGTGACGTCCTCGCCCTGCCCGCGTTTGAAAAAATCACGCCCCAGTTGGTCGCGGGCCATCAACCGTGCAGCGACGTCACGCATCGCCTGCAGGCGTTCAAGTTGAAACGCCAGATGCGCGGCCAGTTCTTCACCCGATGGTCCTTCGTCATCGGGGTCTGGCGGCAGCAGTAAACGGGACTTAAGAAAGGCCAACCACGCCGCCATGACCAGATAATCGGCGGCCAGTTCAATGCGCAGCGCACGCGCCTTTTCAACAAAGGCCAGATATTGCTGCGCCAGCGCAAGAACCGAGATCTTGCGCAGATCCACTTTTTGCGTGCGTGACAGGGTCAACAAAACATCCAACGGGCCTTCGAACCCGTCGACATCAACAATCAGCGCTTCGGCCGCAAGACGATCCGCGACCGAGACAGGGTCTTCGCTAAAAAGATTATCGTTCATATACCTGCCCGCCCATTAGGGCAGATAGTTCCGCTTCGGCGGCTTGGATGTCAAGTTCCCGCGGGCGTTTGCGCATCGCCAGCGCCCGTTCTGCGCGGGCTTGTGCCACATCCGACATTTCTCCGGCAGTTTCCATCACAGCGGCACGTTCAGAAAAACTGCCATTGCAGTGCAGGACCACATCACAGCCCGCCTGCAAAGATTGGCGAGTGAGGTCCGTCAACGCCCCACTGAGCGCCTTCATCGAGATATCGTCGGTCATGATCAGGCCGCCAAAGCCGATATTGTCTCGGATCAGGCCCATCATGGCCGCAGAAATGGTGGCTGGCCGGGGATCGATCTGATCAAAGACCAGATGCGCCGTCATCCCCATCGGCAGGTCGTTCAAGGCGCGGAACGGCGCGAAATCGCTGTATTCCAACTCTACCAGCGGCAAATCAACATGCGGCAGGTCATGGTGACTGTCCAAAGTGGCCCGGCCATGGCCGGGAATGTGCTTGAGAACCGGAAGAACGCCCCCGTCCAACAGGCCCTGTGCCACGACCCTGCCGACCCTGGAAATCTGCTCAGGATCAAAGGCATAACAGCGGTTTTTCAGAAACGCGTGGGTCTCGGGCCGCGCCACATCGACCATGGGGGCACAGTTGCTGTCGATACCCAGACCAAACAGCTCATCCGCAATCAGGCGGTACCTGAGGTACATGGCGCGTTCCGCTTGATCACCCGCCCTGGTCACATGATCCAGCGGCGGCAGCCATTCGCGGGCCAAGCGTGCGCGCAAACGCTGTACGCGCCCACCTTCCTGATCAATGGTAATGGGACAGTTGCGCCCAACGGCCTCGCGGAAATCATCACACAAGGCCCGCACCTGATCGGCGCTTTCAATATTGCGGGCGAACAGGATGAACCCAAACGGGTTCATCTGGCGAAACA
>NZ_JBXWSG010000113.1:0-10293 GCF_059613305.1 Ruegeria sp. BHSB056
GAAATCGATCACGACACCGTCCGATGTGGTGATCTGCTGGTCTTCCAGATGTACGGTCATGCGGGCGTTTTCGCCTTTGTGCGCATCATCCATCAGGATCGCGTGGTGTTCTGCCCCGACAACGATCGGCAGAATGCCGTTCTTGAAACAGTTGTTGAAGAAGATGTCGGCAAAACTGGTCGAGATCACGACCTTGATGCCGAAATCCTTGATCGCCCAGGGCGCGTGTTCGCGTGAGGACCCACAGCCGAAGTTGTCGCCTGCAACCAGAATCTCGGCCTCGCGATAGGCAGGTTTGTTCAGGATGAATTCTTCATTCTCCTGACCGTCATCGTGATAGCGCATCTCGTCGAACAGAACGACGCCCAGGCCGGACCGTTTGATTGTTTTCAGGTGCACTTTCGGAATGATCATATCGGTGTCGATATTGATCAGCGGCATTGGGGCGGCCACCCCGTGGACTTTTTCAAACTTATCCATGTTCACACTCCTGCGGGAGAGGGCCGCGCCCAGACCCCGCGTTAAGCTTGTTTCGTTTCTTTTGGTGCGTCCTTGACGAAGAACGCCATGAAGACAAGGCCGAGCCCGTTAAAGATCATCTCGATCCCCAGCAGGATGCCCAGCAATTGCAGCAGCACCGAAGGATCCATCGCGGCAAAGCGCCAGATCAGGATCGCCAGAACAATCGACATGATGCCCGAGACCAGCGTCGCCCAGAAATACTGTGTTCCGCGCATCTGGAACGACAGGATCACGCGGGCAATGCCGCCAGCCATGAACAGGATCAGGCAGACGGTCGCCAGTGTCAGCGTTCCTTGCAGTGGGTGATCCAGAAAGGACCAGCCCAGAAACAGCATCACGACACCCATGATAAGTGACAGTATCTTGTTGCCGGCCCCCTCGACGGTGAAGCCGCCGACAACCTGCAATGCGCCCGAAATCAGCAGCAATACACCTGTGACCACCGTCACAGTAATTGATGCCACGACCGGTGCGCCCAGCACAAAGATGCCGAACACGATGGACAGAAGTCCAAGCAATAGCCATTTTGTCCAGTCACTCATGTCTTCAATCCCTCAAATATCCAGTTATGAGGGTAGCTTACATCATTTCACGAACGTCTGTCAGCCGTCCTGTGATTGCTGCTGCGGCGGCCATTGCCGGGCTTAGCAGGTGGGTGCGCCCACCCCGGCCCTGACGGCCTTCGAAGTTGCGGTTCGAAGTCGCGGCGCAGCGTTCACCCGGTTGCAACTGGTCGGGATTCATCGCCAGACACATCGAACATCCTGCCAGGCGCCATTCGAAACCGGCTTCTTTGAAGATATCCGCCAGACCTTCTTCTTCGGCCTGTGCGCGGACCAGACCCGAGCCCGGAACGACCATGGCGCGTATGCCATCCTTGATCTTTTTGCCTTTCAGAATCTCGGCGGCGGCCCGCAGGTCCTCGATCCGGCCGTTGGTGCACGAACCGATAAAGACGGTGTCGATCTCAACTTCGCTCAGCTTCTGGCCGGCTTTCAGCCCCATGTATTCGATGGAGCGGCGGGCCGCGTCGACTTTGCCACCTTCGAAATCTTCGGGGTTCGGGACGGTTGCGGTGATCGGCAGAACGTCCTCGGGGCTGGTGCCCCAGGTCACGACCGGCGCGATGTCTTCGCCGCGCAGGGTGATGACCTTGTCGAAATGCGCGCCTTCATCAGTAAAGAGCGTTTTCCACCATGTCAGAGCCGCTTCCCACTGCGCGCCTTTCGGCGCGTGCGGGCGGCCTTTGACATATTCGAACGTTGTTTCATCCGGCGCGATCAGACCGGCACGAGCCCCGCCTTCGATTGCCATGTTGCAGACGGTCATGCGACCTTCCATTGACAGATCACGGATTGCTTCGCCGCAATACTCGATGACATAGCCGGTACCGCCAGCAGTGCCGGTCTCACCGATCACAGCCAGAGTAATGTCCTTGGCGGTCACGCCCGGTTGCAACTTGCCGGTGATTTCCACCTTCATGTTCTTGGACTTCTTCTGGATTAGTGTTTGCGTGGCCAAAACATGCTCAACCTCAGACGTGCCGATGCCGTGAGCCAGCGCGCCGAATGCACCGTGAGTCGCTGTGTGGCTGTCGCCGCAGACAACGGTCATACCCGGCAGGGTCCAACCCTGTTCCGGGCCAACGATGTGGACAATGCCCTGGCGCACGTCATTCACCGGGTAGTAGTGAATGCCGAAATCCTTGGCGTTCTTGTCCAGCGCCTCGACCTGAATGCGTGATTCCGGGTTTTCGATCCCGTTCATGCGGTCCGGTGTGGTCGGCACGTTGTGGTCCGGTACAGCGATGGTCTTTTCCGGCGCGCGCACTTTACGGCCTGCCATGCGCAGCCCTTCAAAAGCCTGCGGGCTGGTAACTTCGTGCACCAGATGGCGGTCGATATAAAGCAGGCAGGTTCCATCATCGGCTTCGTGCGCGACATGGGCGTCCCAAATCTTGTCATAGAGTGTCTTGGGGGACATCGGTCCTCTCCCGTATGTAATGAGAAATAGCTGGCGAGTTGGCTCAGGCGACGGATAGGCGCGCCAGAACCGTGCGGGCAGCGCCAAAGAACCGTTCACGCAAGCGCGCGCGATCTTCCAGATTCTGAAGTTGGGCCACATTGAGTCTCATGCGGTTCAGATATACCGCGCCCATCCGGCAATCAAGGTTCAAAACCAGTGTCAGGCTTGCATCGCCCCGCATTGCTGTCCAAGCTGACCCGCAGGAGACGTGTATGAACCAAGACCTGATCCCCAGTACGCTGACGGACCTCTACAACAACATGGTTGCGGCTTTTTCCGCGCAGTTCGAGAAGCTGCTTGATCTGATCGTCACGCCAGGCTGGCGACAATATCAACTGCTCATCATCCTGTTACTGTGGGCGCTGGCTTTGCTGCTGAAGTTTCTGACTCAGTCCAAATGGGATAGTTGGGCCCGTTCACGTACAGGATGGCCGAAATGGCGGCTGCGAATTCTGGTGCAGTTGATGCGGCGGTTGGCGCTGCTCTACTTCATCCTGCTTTCCTGGGCAATTTATCTGATCATGCAGCAACTCACCTGGCCATCGCGCAGCTATATCATAGGGGTGATAGCTACGTTGGCGGCGGCATGGCTGGCGATAGCACTGGTCGCGAGACTGGTCCAAAACCGCACGCTTCGCCGGATTTTCAAATGGGCAATGTGGATTTACGCAACGCTTGTCGCGCTGAATCTGACGGATGATGTCGCGGGTTTTCTTGATGGAGTCGCGATTTCCATCGGGGATCTACATATTTCGGCCCTTGGGATTCTCAAGGCCACATTGCTGATTGGCATCCTGCTGACACTGGCCCGTATCGGTACGCGCGCAGCCGAACGCGCATTGCAAAGCAATGACGACATAACACCTTCCATGCAGGTGCTACTGTCGAAAGGCATACAGGTTTTGCTTTACGGGGCAGTCTTTATGGCTGCGATCCGCACTTTGGGGTTCGATCTGACCGGCATCGCGCTTTTGTCCGGCGCCATCGGCGTGGGTATCGGGTTCGGTTTGCAAAAAGTGGTGTCGAACCTGATATCGGGGATCATCATCCTGATGGACCGCTCGATCAAGCCGGGCGACGTGATCTCGTTGGGGGATACGTTCGGTTGGATCAACTCGCTTGGCGCGCGATATGTGTCGGTTGTAACACGGGACGGACGCGAGTACCTGATCCCAAACGAAGATCTGATTACCAACCAGGTGGTGAACTGGTCTCATTCCGACCGGTTCGTGAGATTGGATCTGGATTTTGGTACCAGCTATGACGACGATCCGCATAAAGTGCGCGCAACCGCAATCAGGGCGGTAAAGGCGGTTGCCCGGGTCCTGAGCGGCGGCAAACATGAACCGGTTTGCCACATCACCGGTTTTGGTGACAGCAGCGTGGATTATGTGCTGAGGTTCTGGATCAGCGACCCAACAAAGGGGCTGACCAATATCCGGGGCAATGTCTATCTGGCGCTCTGGGACGCATTCAAGGAAGATGGCATCTCGATCCCCTTCCCACAGCGCGAAATCCGACTGTTACCGGACGGCGCAACTGCGCAACAGATCATCACAGAGTAAGCGTCTGTGGACGCCCTGCAGCGTGCATTCATTGAAATGTTGCATTCCCCTTGCTACCTTATTAGTACCCCGGCGCCGGGGTTTCGCGGCGCGCAGCAAAGGAGGACTATGTCCTGTCTCTACATACACAGGCGGGTTTGCCTGCCGATGATGGGGTCAACATAATGGCCCACTCTCAGTCAATCAGCGACAAGCTGCTTGAGCGTATCCTTTCCTCACTTTCCGATGACAAGGCCGAAGACGTCGTGCAGATCAACCTGCAGGGCAAATCATCGGTTGCGGATCACATGGTGATTGCCTCGGGTCGGTCGACCCGTCAGGTTTCCGCCATGGCGGAAAAGCTGACGGATCGCATCAAGCAGGAATTCGGTTTCACCTCGAAGGTCGAAGGCAAGGACACCGGCGACTGGGTGCTGATCGATACGGGCGACGTGATCGTCCATATCTTCCGCCCCGAAGTGCGTGAATTCTATCAGCTGGAAAAGATGTGGCTGCCTCAGGGCGGCAGCGCCTCAGCGAACTGAGGCGCCATCCCGGCCTGCATTAACAGGCCGGAGGCGAGAGAGATATGCGTATCAGCATAGTTGCGGTCGGGCGATTGCGCGCCGGACCCGAGAAGACACTGCTTGACGATTACCTGACCCGATTTGACCGGACCGGCCGTGCGCTGGGCCTTGGGCCTGCGCAGGTGATCGAGGTTGAAGACAAGAAAAACGCAGGGATGGCAGGCGAAGCCGCGCTGCTGCGTAAGGCCCTGCCCAAAGGGGCGGTGTTGTGCACGCTGGATGAACGGGGGCGTGTCATGTCCTCGCCCGATTTCGCGAAAAAGCTGGGTGATTGGCGCGACGCGGGTCGGCAGGACCTGGCATTTGTGATCGGTGGTGCGGATGGAATTGACCCGGTTCTGCGGACTGAGGCGAATTTTTCCATTTCATTCGGGTCAATGGTCTGGCCCCATATGCTGGTCCGTGTGATGCTGGCCGAGCAACTTTACCGGGCCGCGACCATTCTGTCAGGTGGCCCCTATCACCGGGTCTGACATGGGGCAGCTACTGATTGTCTACCACTCGCGCACAGGCGGTGCCCGGCAGATGGCCGAAGCCGCGGCCGAAGCGGCGCGAGGTGAGGCTGACACAAAGCTTATGCCTGCCGATCAAGCCGGGCCGGAAGATCTATTGACTGCCGATGGTTACATTTTTTGCGCACCAGAAAATCTGGCTGCAATCTCGGGTCTGATGAAGGAATTCTTTGACCGCTGCTACTACCCGGTGCTGGGAAAACTGGAAGGCCGACCCTATGCGCAGATGATTTGCGCAGGATCGGATGGCGAGAATGCCGCCCGTCAGATCGCACGGATAGCCACCGGTTGGCGATTGAAAGCTGTTCAGCCTCCGCTGATCATCTGCACTCATGTACAAACGCCCGAGGCCATTTTGGCCGAAAAGACAATCCCGCAAGACCAGCTGGATCAATGCCGCGAGACAGGAGCCGCTTTGGGTGCGGGTCTGGCCATGGGTATTTTCTGAGGGTCAATCCAGTTTGACCACTGTGGTGCCTTCATTCCATCCGTCGACGATGCACCGTGCCTGAACTTGCACCTGAGTCATGCCTTCGGGAATGACCACCCCGCCCAGAGAGCGGGTAAAGGGTTGCTCGGTTTCGTGTGGATGGAGCAGGACGCGCATTCCCAACTCGTTTCCATCCATATCCAGAACACGCCAGCCGTCGGCGTAATGGTCCCAACCCGTGTCGGGATGCCGGATCGTCACATCGAACCGCCATGTTTCGCCGTTCGTACTGGTGCGGACCTGTTCGATTGTTGGTGGGTCGGCAAGGGCGGGGCTCGCCAACATGGCGCAGAGAATCAAGTATCGCATCGCACCAGTGTAACCAGTGTGGCGGTGTGTCGGTATCACGTATCCGTGCTGGCCGCTCGGGCCATCAGTATTTCCCGCGAGTGTGAGGTGAACTCGCGCCGATACAAGACGCCAAACGTGACCGCTGTACCCAAAAATAGCGCGACAGGTCCAAGAAACCACGCCAACGACGCCAGTGCAAAATAGGTGGCGCGCAGACCGCGGTTGAAGCTGCGCGCGGCGGTAACGCAGATCTCGGCCGCCTGACCGGCGCGAGGATAGGTTTGCGGGTCTTCGGGGTCATTGGGAACTGCAGCCATCAACACGGCGCAATATCCGAAAAGGCGGTGCGCCCAGACATATTTCAGAAATGCGTTAGCCAGCAGCAATACGACGAAAAGGATTTTGATCTCCCAGACCATTGCCGGAGCACTGCCGATGGCGAGGTCGATTGCGACGCCTGCCAGTCTTTCGGTGTTGCCCAGCAGGGCCAGCCCGCCCCCGATGGCAATCATCGTGGTCGACGCGAAAAATGTACTGCCCTGCCGCATGGCCGCCACGACCTGTGCGTCAAACATGCGCGGTTGGCGGGTCACCATCTCGCGCATCCAGTCGCGCCGGTAATCGTCCATCATGAGGGCTACGGATTGCCTCTGCGGTGACGGATGTTCGATTTTCCACCCGATCCACAGCCACGCAACCAGCAGCAAAAGCAATGATGCGTAGTCTAGAGGGGCAAAAAGAGCGGCACGTTCGATCCAGGTCATGGCCGCGACAGTAAGGCCGGGCATGGGAACTTGCCAGTGCGATAAATTGGTAATATAATTTTACCAAAAGGAGGAATGCCATGGAGATGCCAAAGCCAAGCCCGGATGTTCTGAGCCGGAAATCTGCGCTTGTTGCGCGGCTGTCGCGGGTTCTGCCCGAAGAGGCGATCATCCACGACCCCGCCGAAACCCGCGCTTACGAGTGTGACGCCTTGACGGCTTATAGATGCCCGCCAATGCTGGCCGTGCTGCCGTCAAGCACACAGCAGGTTTCGGATGTTCTGCGCATTTGTCATGACGAAAACGTGCCTGTGGTGCCGCGCGGGGCGGGTACTTCGCTGGCCGGTGGAGCCTTGCCGACTGCGGATTGCGTCATTCTGGGCGTCGCACGGATGAATGAGGTGCTGGAAATCGACTATGACAACCGCTTCATCAGAGTACAGACGGGTCGCACCAATCTAAGCGTTACCGGCGCGGTCGAAGAAGAGGATTTCTTCTACGCCCCCGATCCGTCTTCGCAGCTGGCTTGTGCCATCGCGGGCAATATCGCGATGAATTCGGGCGGTGCGCATTGCCTTAAATATGGGGTGACCACAAACAACCTGTTGGGCGTGACCATGGTCATGATGGATGGCAGCGTTGTCGAAATTGGTGGTGCGCATCTGGATGCACCAGGTCTGGACCTGTTGGGTGTCATCTGTGGGTCCGAAGGCCAGCTGGGTGTGGTGACCGAGGCCACGTTGCGTATTCTTCGCAAGCCCGAGGGTGCACGACCGGTCCTGATGGGTTTCAATGACAATGAGGTTGCAGGGCAGTGTGTCTCGGACATCATCAAATCGGGCATATTGCCGGTTGCGATCGAGTTCATGGATACACTGTGTATCAGGGCCTGCGAGAACTTTGCCCATGCCGGGTATCCCGACTGCCATGCGCTGCTGATCGTCGAAGTTGAGGGGTCTGACGCTGAGATCGATTATCAGCTTTCGAAAATCATCGAGATAGCCAAACGCCATGATCCGGTTGAATTGCGCGAAAGCCAGTCGGCCGAGGAAAGCGCCAAGATCTGGTTGGGTAGGAAATCTGCATTTGGCGCCATGGGGCAATTGAACGATTACATGTGTCTGGATGGCACGATCCCGGTGTCAGCCTTACCAACCGTTCTGCGTCGTATCGGAGAACTGAGTGAGGAGTTCGGGCTGCCGGTTGGAAATGTGTTCCACGCAGGCGACGGAAACATGCATCCGCTGATCCTGTTCGACGCCAACAAACCCGGCGATCTGGAAAAATGCGAAGCTTTCGGGGCAGAGATCCTGAAGCTGTGTGTTGACGAGGGCGGCTGTCTGACCGGGGAACATGGTGTGGGGATCGAAAAACGGGATCTGATGTCGCATCAATACTCACCTGCCGACCTTGAGGCGCAGATGGCGGTTAAGGACGTTTTCGATCCCAAATGGCTGCTTAACGCGGCCAAAGTGTTTCCGCTCGACGTGTCGGAGCCGCGGCGAATGGCAGCAGAATAAGGGGGCGCTGCCCCCTTGCCCCCGGAGTATTTTGGAAAAGATGAAGCCAATGAGACCTGAGACTGAGGCCGATCTGGCAAAGCTGGTGGCCGGGTTGGAAAACCCTGTACGCATTGTCGGAGGCGGGACGCGTGGAATTGCCGGCCCGTATGCGGAAATCGAAACCGGAGCTTTGCGCGGTATCACGCTTTATGAGCCCGGGGCGCTGACCCTTGTTGCACGGGCGGGGACGCCCTTGGCAGAGATCACGGCAGTGCTGGAAGCAGAGGGCCAGCACCTCGCGTTTGAGCCGATGGATCATCGCGGATTGCTGGGGACTCAGGGTGAACCGACCATTGGCGGCGTCGTCGCGGCCAATATTTCGGGCCCGCGACGGATACAAGCCGGGGCCTGCCGGGATTTTCTGCTAGGAGTACGCTATGTCGATGGGTGCGGGCAGGTGATCAAGAACGGTGGTCGCGTGATGAAGAACGTCACCGGGTACGATCTGGTCAAATTGATGGGTGGGTCCTGGGGTACTTTAGGAGTTTTGACCGAAGTTTCGCTGAAGGTGCTTCCAAAACCAGAACGGGTGGCAACATTATCTGTTGGGGTCCGGGATGCTGGCACTGCGGTTCGGGTTCTGTCCACCGCGCTGAGATCTCCGTTCGAGGTAACGGGGGCTGCGTATGATCCTGACGCTGGAAAAGCCCTGCTTAGGGTCGAAGGTTTCACGGGCTCGGTCGCATATCGCACAGGCAGATTGACGGCTGAACTGTCCAGGTTTGGTGAGATTACAGAGGAAGCAGGTGCAGACATGCTTTGGGCTGGTATCCGCGATGCTCATCCGTTTCAGGGGCAGGTCGGGGATGTCTGGCGGCTTTCCGTAAAACCCGGAGATGCGGCCGAAGTTTCTGCGCGTGCTGAAGCGGATCAGTTGCTGTTTGACTGGGGCGGCGGACTTGTCTGGCTGCGCGTCCCGAAGGGCACGGATCTGCGCGCGCGTCTAGGTGTGTTTTCTGGCCACGCGACACTTGTACGAGCGGACGCAGAAACGGTCGCGCGACTGGGGCGCTTTCAACCGGAAACCGCGGCCGTCTCGACCCTAACAAAGGGATTGCGCGCGAAGTTTGACCCACGTGGTTTGTTTAAACCGGGGCTGATGGGATAGGTTTATGCAGACATCATTCACTGAACGGCAGCTGCAAGACCCGGCAACCAAGCGCGCAAACGAAATTCTGCGAAATTGCGTCCATTGCGGATTCTGCACGGCGACTTGCCCGACTTATCAGGTTCTAGGCGACGAGTTGGACAGTCCGCGCGGGCGCATCTATCTGATCAAGGATATGCTCGAAAACGAGCGGCAGCCCGACGAAAAGACGGTCAAACATATCGACCGGTGCCTGTCCTGCCTGGCTTGCATGACCACTTGCCCATCAGGGGTGCACTACATGCATCTGGTCGATCACGCGCGTGAATATATCGAGGCGAATTACAAGCGCCCTTTGACGGATCGCATTTTGCGTTGGGTTCTTGCGCAGATCCTGCCCTATCCGATGCGCTTTCGCTGGGCCCTGATCGGGGCTAAACTGGGTCGCCCGTTCCGGTTTCTGATGCCAGATGCCCGGTTGCGTGCCATGCTGGACATGGCGCCCAAGAACATTCCACCGGTCAGCCGTAATGATGATCCACAAAGCTTTGCGCCAGAAGGCGAGCGGAAAAAGCGGGTGACCCTGATGACGGGATGCGCGCAGAAAGCGCTGAATACCGACATTAATGACGCCACGATCCGTCTGCTGACCCGGCTGGGATGTGAGGTTGTGGTGGCTGAGGGTGCTGGATGTTGTGGAGCACTGACCCATCACATGGGAAAGGTGAAAGACAGCCATGCAGCCGCAATCGCTAATATCAGAGCCTGGGTTCGCGAGATGGACGGCGACGGATTGGACGCCATCGTGATCAACACCTCGGGCTGTGGGACGACGGTCAAGGATTACGGGCATATGTTCCGGAACGACACGCTCTCGGATGATGCCGCACGGGTCTCGGGTATCGCGAT
>NZ_JBXWSG010000114.1:0-10041 GCF_059613305.1 Ruegeria sp. BHSB056
CTTATGGTGCCGCTGAACCGCCAGTCGTTTTTTCTGGACCTGATTGCCGGATGGCAGGCTCCGGTTGTTCTTGTTGCGCGCACCGCCTTGGGAACGATCAACCACACCACATTATCTCTAATGGCGCTTCGGGCTGCTGGCTGCGAGGTTGTCGGCGTCGCATTCGTGGGTGACCCCGTGCCGGACGTAGAGCAAACCATCGTCGAGATGTGTAAAGTGCATCATCTGGGACGCCTGCCATTTCTGAGCGACCTGACACCGCAGCGCCTGAACGGCGCATTTTCGGCAATCGATGTGGCGACCATTCGGAGGTTCCTGTGACCCCGTTGGAATTTGATGCGCGCCATCTGTGGCACCCTTATACACATGTGCTTGAACCCGGCCCGATGCACCTGATTACCGGGGCAGAAGGTGTCTGGCTGACGCGTGCTGATGGCGTCAGAATGATCGACGCAATGTCGTCCTGGTGGTGTACGGTGCATGGGCACAGGCACCCGGCCATCATCGATGCGATGCAAAAGCAGCTGAATACACTGCCGCATGTGATGTTTGGTGGCCTGACCCATGAACCCGCCGTGGAACTTGGCCGCAGGTTGGTCGACCTTCTGCCGGATGGCCTGGATCGCATTTTCTACAGCGACAGCGGCTCGGTCGCAATTGAAGTCGCGTTGAAGATGGCAGTCCAGTACCAGATTGCCAATGGTCGGGGCGAACGGTCTGAATTTGCCACGATCCGGGGTGGCTATCACGGCGACACGTGGAAGGCGATGAGCGTTTGTGATCCCGTCAACGGGATGCATGGCCTGTTTCGCGGTGCGTTGTCGATCCAGCACTTTCTGCCACGCCCTCACATCCAGTTCGGCCGTGAATGGCCTGACAATCCCTCCGCGAATGGATTAGAATCGCTGGAAGCGTTGCTGAACGACAAAGGCAACAGGATCGCCGCACTGATCCTTGAACCGGTGGTGCAGGGCGCTGGTGGGATGTATTTCTATCACCCCGCCTGGTTACGTGGGGCGCGTGCCTTGTGTGATGCGCATGACGTTTTGCTGATCTTCGATGAAATCGCGACCGGTTTCGGACGCAGCGGCGAGATGTTTGCAATGGATCACGCCGGGGTGGTTCCGGATATCCTGTGTCTTGGCAAGGCGTTGACCGGTGGGCATATCACTTTGGCCGCCACTATCGCGACCGAGGCTGTCGCTCGCGGGATCGGGGAAAGTGAGGCCGGAGTTTTGATGCACGGTCCCACCTACATGGCCAACCCTTTGGCTTGTTCGGCAGGGGTGGCGAGCCTTGACCAGTTGCAACAGCGAAACTGGAAGCAGGAAGTTGCATCACTCTCGCAGCAGATGAAGGCCGAACTCGCCCCCGCGCGCAATCTATCCGGTGTAGCGGATGTGCGCGTTCTTGGCGCAATCGGCGTCATCGAGATGGATGAGCGGGTCGACCCCTCCATCGCACATGGATTGGCCGCAGAAACCGGTGTTTGGCTGCGCCCGTTTGCTCGCAATATTTATTGCATGCCTCCCTATGTTATTTCGCCGGACGAACTGAGCAGGGTAACGTCCGCGATGCTTGCTCTGGCTGGGGGGCAGAAATGAAAAGCCGTTGGCTGGCCCAATCAGACGACTGTACTCTGACCCTTGTGTTCGGTGGATGGGCATTGGGCGATGCTCCGTTCCGGGGTCTTACGGGGGGCGGGAATATCCTGTTGGTGGAAGGCTACACCAGCCTCGATGATCCCCTGCCTGATCTCGCCCGTTTCGATCACATTGATATGCTGGCCTTTTCCTTTGGTGTCGCGTCGGCTGCGCATTGGCTGGAGTGCTCGGGCTTTCGTCCCGACCAATTGATCGCCATCAGCGGCACTTTGCATCCGGCGTGCCCGGAGCGTGGTATTGCGCCTGACATGATCAAGGCAACGGCGGCTCAGCTTTCCGAACGCAGCTTTGCCAAGTTCTGCCGCCGCGCGGGTTTGCCAGGCGAGCCCCCGGAACTGGACATCGCAGCGGCGCGGCGGGAACTATTTGCCGTGATCCAACGCGGGTCTGCCCCTGATCCAGGTTTTGACAGAGTGTGGATACCCACAAACGACCGGATCATTCCGACAGCGGCCCAAGAAACGGCATGGGCCTCAACCTTGGCCCGAGTCGAGCATGTGGCGGGGCCGCATGTACCATTCCTACAGGGGCAAAGTTGGGCGAGTTGGGTATCATGACAGCGCAACTGGCAGACAGGGTGCAGCGGAGCTTTAGCAGAAGCTTTCAAACCTACCACGACACGGCAAATCAGCAAGCCTGGGTCGCAGGCAAGCTGGTCTCCGAACTGCGTCGTGCCGGAGCCCCGGGTCGTTTTGAAACTGTCTTCGAGCTGGGATGTGGCACAGGGCATCTGACCCGTCTGATGCGACAAAGCTTTCACGTGCCAAACCTCATATTGAACGACATCGCGCCGCAGGCTCAGGCAACGGCGGATGCGGAACAGGCGACGTTCATTGCCGGTGATGCGCGTGAAGTTCACTGGCCTTCCCGGATTGATCTGATCGCCTCGGCTTCGATGATCCAATGGATGGAAAGCCCGCTTCAGTTGCTTCACAAAGGGATGGACGCGCTTGAGCCCGGCGGGTGGTTGGCGGTTTCGGGTTTTGGCCCTCAGCAATATCAAGAGCTTAGCGCGATCGGATCATCAGCGCGTGCACCGGGCCTTACTACGCCAGCTGCTCTTGCCGCTGCTGTCGACGGGCCGATGCAGGTATTGGCCGTTGGCGAAAGCCTGAGACAAACCTATTTCGATACACCCCGCGAGGTTCTTAGGTATTTGCGAAGAACAGGTGTAAACGGCAGGGCGCAAGGGACATGGACCAAGTCCACGCTGGCTCGGTTCGAAAACGAATACGCTAAGGAATTCGGCACGGACTGCGGGGTCTCACTGACATATCATCCCGTGTGGATCATTGCCCGGAAGCGATAGGTGCTTATTCCGCCTTGGCCCAACGTAATTTGTGAGCCTGCCAGGCGGTCGCAAAATCCGCAGCCACGGCCCTCGGCCTTGATGCGATTGTCACCAGTTCCTTTTTGCGGTTGTTGAAGGCAATCAAATTTCATGTGCCCAGGGCGGCTCTGCCCCGGCGCGTGATACTGTTACAGCGGCAACAGTTGCGCCCAACGCCATGGCCGCCCGCAAGCTTTCGGGGGTCAGATTGCGCAGCCCTTGCTTTGTCAAATGCCCTGCGCGGCCGAGTTCGGTCAAAGCCCCAGCATTAAACGTGTCGCCCGCGCCGATCGTGTCGACAACCTGAACAGGTTTTACAGGAACCGAAACCTTGGAACCGTCGGACAGGTACCCGTTCGCCCCGTCGCCACCCCTGGTCACGATGAGGGCAGACGGACCGGTCTGCAATAGAAGGGAAGCTTTGGCGGCCTCGGGTTCGGCTCCCGGGATGATCCAGTCAAGATCTTCATCTGAAACCTTCACAATATCGGACTGTGCGATCATGCGGTTCAGACGGGTTCGATACCGGGTCTGATCCTTGATGAAATCCGGTCGGATATTCGGATCCAACATCACTGCGCGATCCGCTCCGTGGCGGTTCAGAAGGGAGGCATAGGCATCCGCGCAGGGTTCACATGCCAGGCTGATACCCCCAAGATATAAGGCGGACACGGCTGTAAGCTGGTCCGGCATGTCCTCGGGTTGCAGCATTCGTCCAGCGGTGTTTTCATCAACAAAGCCGTAAGTGGCGTGACCGTCTTTTAGCTGTACGAACGCAAGGGTCGTGGGGCGGTCAGAGACGATCACATGTGACGTGTCAACATGGCTTGAAATCAGCGCCTTAGTAATTTGTTGGCCAAACATGTCAGACGACACACCGGTCAGCATTCCGACGGAAACACCCAGACGACCGACTGCGACCGCCGTGTTCAATATCGCCCCACCTGTGTGCGGTACAAATCCTTGTGCACCCGACACTGTCGGCTCGGAAATCATGTCGATCAGGGCTTCACCACAGCACAGGATCATTTCGTAGTCCTTTTCAGATTATTTTGTCAGGAAGACCTGTTATCGCATCAAAGCGTTCTTGCAGAAATTGTTCGCCCCGATGATGCCGAACTCTGCTTGCTCTGATACATACAGGTTCAACGAGCGGCGCAGTTCGCTGAAACGACCGCCGCCGTTGAACGCCTCTGTGAACTCTTCGCCGAATAGCCAGCGGTTCTTTTCTGCGACACCGCCAACAAGAAACACTCCGCCCGCAGGCATCAGTGTGACAGCCATGTCGCCCATCAAAGCCCCCAGATGGGTGTTGAACATCCGAGCTGCCTTTACCGCGACGGGGTCAGAACGGTCGCGGGCGTCGCGCAGGATGTCTTTCGCCGAGCGCGTTGGTGTCAGTATTTGGCCTGCCGCCAGCCCGATCGCCTGATAGAGGATAGGCAAGCCCGTACCGCTGAGGAACATTTCAGCTTCCAGCGCGAGGCTGTCACCAAAGAAACACTCAGGCGCAATGCTGCGGGCTGCTTCAAAGATGTCAACTTCGTCGCGGTGACGCGGATACAGACCGACATGCCCACCTTCACCAGAGACTGTATGATAGTGGCCCTCGGAAAACAGCAACGCTCCCACGCCAAGCCCGGTGCCAGGACCCACCACCAATCGCGTGCCTGCTGGCGGTGTCGCGTGACCTTGCAAGACGGCAACATCTTTCTGGGTTACTTCTGCCACCGACCACGCTGCAGCGGTGAAATCATTAATTACAAACGTATGACTGGCACCGGTGGCCTTGGCCAATTCGGCCTCGGACAGGTCCAGATTGGCATTTGTCAGCCGAATCGTGCCGTTTCGGACAGGGCCTGCTCCCGCCGCCACCACTGCCTGCGGATTTGTTCCGATTTCATCCCGAAGCGCGTGAAACGCTTCCAGCAGATCTTCCAGTGTCCCCGTCGGGCGCTTGCGCAGGTCTGTCAGCTCTCCGTTCGTTACCACGCCCAGCCGCGTGTTGGTGCCCCCTATGTCAGCAACCAGATTCCAATGCTCATGCACTGCACTGGATGGTTGCGCTAACGGCTGAGAGACGTTCTGACCCCCGGAAAGGGCAGACTTGAGCGCCATGAAAGACGCTTTGGGTGTTCTCTCAAGCGTTTCAAAATTCACGTCCACCAGTCCAAACCTTTTTCCACATCCGAAGGCCCAATCGCATTTGTCACAGCAGTGACCAGACAAAACAGCCCTTTACCGGAACATCTTGTGCCAAAGCGTCCCTTACGGCAGCCAGGTGTCGGTTGAGATAATCCATACGATCATCATTCTGAAGACGTTCCCCGCTCGCCATACCGTTTTCGGTGATACAGATTGGTAGCCCGCTCGTATAGCCCTTCATTGTTTGGATCTGAAATCGGTTGAAAAAAAAGGCTCGATTGCCCACCCCATCTGGGTTTTGGGCAAAGGTTCGGAGCCCCTTCTCAGGGCTGGCCATACAGATCGCATCCATACGGCGCTTGACAAGGGTGCAGCTCGTAATTCACCCTAATTGAAACGTTTCAATGGTGAGGGATGCGAGTTTCTGCCCAACTCTACACAGTGCGGCAATGCGGTGATCTTGCAGATCAACTGCAATTGGTTGCGGACTGCGGGTATTCAGATGTCGAAACCACCGGCTTGCATGGCCTGACCCCCGCTCAGATGGCTGGCATTATTATCGGGTCAGGCCTTAATGTTCGGTCAGCACATTTTGATTGGGAAGAGTTTGAAGGGCGATTTACGGATATCGTCGAAGTATTAAACCTAATCGAATGCCGGGTGGCTGTCATGCCTTGGCTGGCGCCCCAGGTGCGGCCCGACACTGCCGAGGGATGGAGGGCGGTGTCGGGCCAGTTGTCCAAATGGGCAAACCAGCTGACAGATCATGGTATCAGCCTTGCGTATCACAATCATGATTTTGATCTTATCGGTGAGGCTGGCGACACACCTCTTGATCTGATCCTTTCCGGTGGAGACGTCTTTTGGCAGCCAGATCTCGGTTGGCTGGTTGCGGCTGGTCTGGATCCTGCGGACGCGATCCGCCGCCACGCCAATCGAATCCTGTCCGTGCATGCAAAGGATATCGATCCAGCAGGCGGAACAGGTGACGCGCGCTGGCGCGATTTGGGCGAAGGCGTGGTTGACTGGAACGCAACCCTGCGCGCGCTTGCCTCGACCAACTGCACGGACCTGTTTGTCGAACATGACGAAACCGATGATCACGTGCGCACCCTGCAAACGGGTCGGTCGTTCTTGACGGAACAATTGGCAGGGTTTGGGTGATGGCGCGGGCGACGATCAAATCGATTGCCAGAAGTACCGGGTATTCCGTTGGCACAGTCTCGAATGCCTTGCGGGGTTCCGTATCGGTAAAACGGGAAACCCGGGAAGAGATTCAGAAAGTTGCATCGGATCTGGGATATCGGGTGAATCTGGATGGCCTGAAGCTGCGCACCAATAAATCCTATCGAATCGCGGTTATGGTCCGTGTTTCGAACGATGCCGCGGAAGAGTGGGAAGGTGTAGAGTTTACGCGAATTCTGGCCGGAATATCCAATGCACTAATGGGATCACGCTATCAGCTGAGCGTATTCAGCGCATGTGATGGCGAGGCCGCGCTGCAAACGTTGAAGTCCATCGTGCAGGAAGGGCAGGCTGATGGCGTGATCTTTTCCGGCACACGTGTTCATGATGAACGCGTCGCGTATCTGCAGGGGCAGGGCTTTCCTTTTGTCACATACGGCATGAGCGACAGCCCTCAACCGCATCCTTATGTGGACCTCGACAGTCAGGCAGCGGCCTATGATGCCACGACCCGGCTGCTTGCGCTGGGGCATCGTCGCATCGCTTTAATAAACCCGCCGGATGACCTGATCTATGCGCAACAACGCCGCCGGGGTTATGCGGATGCGCTGTCAGAATGCGGTGTGGAGCTCGATCCGGCACTGGTTTCCACCGGCCCGACCACCGCGGAATCCGGTCAACAGAAATTTGCGACGCTTATGCAGTTGCCGAAACCGCCGAGCGCCATCATCTGCGCCAATGAGGCCATAACCCTTGGGGCGCTGTCAGCTGCCGACAAAGCCGGAGTGCAGGTTGGCAGGGACGTTGTGGTCATCTCGAACGATGACTTGAAGCTCAGCCAGTATTTTGTACCGCCACCCAGCACTTATTACTTGCCGATTGCTGAAACAAGCCGTCTGCTGGGTGAGTTCATGTTGAAAGCTTTGGACGGGGTCGATCCGTCCGAGATTCAGAAAAAGATCAGGGCCACATTGATCGAGCGACAACCTGACACCCCGGCGCCGGATGCGGCGCAGACCACCTGATCCAACAAAGGAGTAACTGAACATGATTAAAAACCTACTTGCCGCTGCCACACTCACGACACTTATGGCTCCAGCGGCTTTTGCTGCTGACCTGGAAGGTCGTGTCCTGAAAATCGGAACCGATGCGACATATCCACCGATGGAAACCGTGGATGAAACAACCGGAGAGATCGTGGGCTTTGACGTCGATGTGATGAATGCGATCTGTGCAAAGGTCAATTGCGTTCCCAACTTCGTAAACACCGCCTGGGACGGTATCTTTGCGGCCCTTCAGCAGGGCGAGTTCGATCTGGTTATCTCGGGCGTGTCGATCACACCGGAACGCGAAGAAACCATGGACTTTTCCGAGCCTTACATCGTTGTCAGCCAGGCCATTCTGTTGCAGGTCGATAATGCTGACATGACACTTGAGGATTTCAAAGCCGGTGGCCAGAAACTGGCCGCGCAAACTGCGACGACCAACGCCCAACTGGCGGAAGAGCTTGTCGGGCGCGAGAATGTCAGCCTTTACGACAATTTCTCGGCCGCCATTCTGGCGCTTCAAAACGCAGACGTCCAGGGCGTGATCATCGATGGCACATCGGCGGCGGCCTATGAGCAGGAATTTGCGGGCGAGTTGACTGTTGGCATCACAGGCTTGCAATCCGATCCTTTGGGTATCGTGTTTCAGGAAGGCGATCCGACGGTGGACGCTATTAACGCCGGTCTGAAGGCCATTCAGGAGGATGGAACGCTGGACGAGCTGACAGCCAAATACTGGGGCACCAACTGATCCATTAGCGCCCTTTTTTGGTCCGGCGGCCAGTGCCGCCGGGCCTTGTCATAGCGGAGAAGTTCCATGTCGCGCCTCAGCACGATCCGCCCGAGTAACCTGGTGTTGCTCGCAGCAGCGCCCTTTATTATCTACCTGTTCGCCACATCCTCAAAATACTTGCGGTCTCTGGTCGCAATTCTGGGGATCGGCACAGACGCGGGGGCCATCTTTGTTGGATTTCTGCTGATTGCGAGCGTTGCGATCCTTGGATATCTTTGCGCACGCTACGTGCGGTTTTCACAGAACTCCCCCGGCTGGTTGCGGCTCTGCGCGCTTGCCGCGTTACCGGCGGCTGCGACGCTTTTGGTCATCAGCTTTGTTTCTCCGAAACTTCTGATGCCATTTGCGGAGTCGGTCTTCTTTCATGCGCTCAGCGAAAACACCTCGCCCCTCATCGATCGGTCCAATCAGACCTGGGTACTGTTTCCGGACGTGATCGCCAGGGTTCAGACGGGATTACAGGTTTTCCTGGCGGTTTACGCAGCTGTAGTCGCGCTTTGCCTATTGTCGGCACGTTTGCAGCCGCCCTGGCGCGGGCGCGTCTTGTTGGGGTTGGAGAGTCTCACAGGCGCAGTACTGTTTTATCTCATGTTCATGGCTCATTGGCAGTTCGCGACCGGGGTGGCCATTACTTTCCGCGCGGCCATCTTTGCCTATATCTTCGCGGCCATTCTTGGTTTGGTCTGGGTCGGGTTGCAATCGTTTAAACCAAAGGCGCGTACTACGGTCGTCTATGGTTCGATCAGTTTGGCATTGCTGGCAGCCTCGGCCTTTTTCTTCATGCAGCCGCAGGTCAGCTTTGTTCTGGTGGGCAGCACAGAGGGGCGTATCGCGGTTGTGCGCGGCACGCCGCAGGCGCAGGCTGACGTCATCCGGTTTGGCGAGTTCGAGGGGGCCGATGGTCAGCAGTATCGGATCCGCAGCGCAACCGATGCCACTGCCGCGCTTGAACAGATCGAAACGGTCGACAGCGTCTCGGGCGCTTTTGTTCCGGCGGAGGCGCATACGCAAGGTTATCCGGTCCTGTGGCAAACAAGATTTCTACCCGATAAGTACCGCAATCCGGCCCTGGCATTTGCCGTGCTCGGGTTTTTGTTGCTGACACTGACCATCGGCGGGGCTCAGCATAAACTGCACCCGCTGGCGGTCGGGGCCGAGTTTTTCGTGGATACGATACGCGGCATTCCGATGCTGGTAATCATTCTTTATATCGGTTTGCCGCTGGCGGGCGCAGTCAAGGATGTTACCGGCGGCGGTATCGATATGACCAATATGACACGGGGGATCATCGCGATCTCGGTTGGTTATTCCGCCTATATGGCCGAAATTTTCCGGTCCGGGATCGAGGCGATACCGAAAGGCCAATTGGAAGCGGGCAGCTCTCTGGGTTTGTCGCGATGGCATACGGCGCGGCTTATTGTTCTGCCGCAAGCCCTTCGGATTGTAACTCCACCGCTTGGCAACGAGTTCATCGCGATGATCAAGGACACGTCATTGCTGTCTATCCTGTCCGTCCGCGACATGACCCAGAGGATGCGCGAATTTCAGGCGGCTAGCTTTCTGCCCTTTGCCCCCTTCAACACGGCAGCAATCCTGTATGTCGTTCTCACACTCGGCTGCGCCAGTTTCCTGAAGTGGATCGAACGACGCACGGCAAAGGACACACGATGAGCGCGCTGGAACTTGGGGTTTGTTACTACCCCGAACAGTGGGACCCTTTGCAATGGCGAGACGATGCCGCCCGAATGGCAGATATGGGGTTGGATTGGGTGCGGATTGCTGAATTCACCTGGGGCCTGATCGAACCCGCGCGCGGTCAGTTCCACTGGGACTGGCTGGATGAGGTGATTGAGATTTTGGGGCAAGCCGGTCTGCGGG
>NZ_JBXWSG010000115.1:0-9853 GCF_059613305.1 Ruegeria sp. BHSB056
CTGTAGCCCGCTCAATGGATACCATGTCGGCTATACCAAGAGATTTATGGTAAAGGGAAAAATCGGCAAACCAAACACTGCCCAGGCCAACATACCGATACTCTTCGAGCGCCGAGAAGGCCGCGAGGCGGCGAAACAATTCACCCATCATCTTGCGTTCAGCGTGCTTAGCCGGTCGCAGTGAATAGTTAATCTTTCGAAAACTGCTCATTCGTCCGTGAACCTTGAGAGCGTCAGATCGAACGATTTTTCTCCAACAGCCTTTGCCGAGCGCACTCCCAATTCCTCTTGAAGAGCTTCAACATCATCGACAGGGCGGGAGTACTGAATTTTCACATACTTCGGGCCCTTTTGAACACTGTCCCTAGCAGGGGCGGCGAAAACTGTTTTTTCTGAAAGGGTATCCGATTTTCGCAATGGCGTTTTTGCCACAAAGTCCAACAGCGGGCTCTTGTCCCGCGTGTACTCGTCAATATCCTTGTCCAACTCATTCAAGAAGTCGATTACTGGCCGCATCATCTGCTGCATTTTTTCAAAGGCTGCCTGCCATGCCGGGCTATCTTGATCGATGTCATCCTTTGTGGTGTTCCATGGGACCTGCGACGAGTCATCTGAATCAAACCAGGCTACCCCTCTGAATCGAGCGAATTGATTGTGGTATGCTGGGATTAGAAGCCTATTTTGCTGCTCCTCCATCAAGCCCCAGCCGGTTACATTCCGTCGGTCGGCCTCAAGCACTACTCGTCCATTGCAGATAACATACCATCCCGCTTCACGTGGGATAGAAGGGCCGACCCCGGCAACAACCTTTACATTCACTGGGGCTGCGCCGTTGTAGTTGAGCTCGAAAACATCAACACCTGGTTTAAGTTGATCTGAGAACGACAAGCTGAGGTCAGTCGCATCTATTCGGTTCCCGTTCACGCGGACATCAAGGCCTGCGGAAATGAATTGACGGTGTTTCGACTTGATCAATCCAACAATGGCGTTTTCGAAGTTCTGCGAACCAAATCGGCTAGCCACTTCAGGACGGAGCCGACTTACCAAGATATTCGTGCCAGGATTATCTTTTGCTACTCTTGCAGCGTCTGGTTCTGCCCACGGAAATGTCCAACCTGGTTCGGCTTCCCACGCAGCAACGTCAACTTCGACGGCCCACTGTTCGTCTGCCGTTGCCGAGTCTACACGAAAGTGTTTTCCGAACTTGAACAATGCCCTTTTCATGCCGACGCCGAACTGGCCGATCGAATGAGGCGTAGATCGTGCGCCCGCTGCTCTACCAAATCGAAAGGCATAGTCGCGTGCTACAGCACGACTGAAGCCTCCACAGTTGTCCCAGATCATGAATTGATCCGATGAAAATGCGATCTCGATCCGTTTTTCGGTGAAATCGTCAGAACCCTCAGATTCTCGTTTTGCGCCATCGACGCTATTGTCCAACAGATCCAACACCGCTTGCTCTAACGCGATGTCCCGCACCAGCATGTCTACGAAAAAGGTCTTTGTTGGCTCTGCGTTGATCTCAGTTTCTTCGTTTGCCATCAAATAATCTCGCACTTTTGCTGAGGGGTGAACCGGTTTTCCTGCTAGTCAAATTCATAAAGCATCCGTTCAATTCTCTTGTTGATGAACGCAAGTACCACGATAGCATTCACCAAAAAGAAGACCACAACACCTGATATTGCCGTCGACAAGACTTGCCCAGCGTCGAACAAGGAATAAGCGCCTGATTGTACTGGGAAAAGAGAGAATCTCGTAAACCCAAGCAGATATATCGCACACATTGCCAAGAAGATCGCTATCAATGGCCGCATAGGTTCAGTGGTCATGCGCAAAACGCGCTCAAGTGTAGTGCGCATGTGCTTTGTCCAGTTGTCGCTTGGTTCCTGCATTTTGCTACTCCCTTACGAGTTCTATCCAAGTATGAACGTCATCATCTGTTACTTCCCGCCCCTCGATCTGCGACTGGTACCATCGCGCGACGATGGCACCACGTTTTTCGCTTTTGATCTTGATGCCAGCACCTCCCAGGTACTTATCAAGTGAGGTCTCGATCCTCTTCAAAGCCTCAAAGTCGTGACCGACGCGGATCGACTTTGTGCCTAGCAGCAACCAAGCAACATCGACTTGGTATCGCCCGTGCATCTTGATCAGCGCCTCGACTGGAATGCCGCGCTTGCCCTTCTCATAGCTGTGATAGGCCCGATGCGAGACGCCGATCGCCTCTGCCATCGCGGCCTGCGAAACGCCAATTTCGCTACGTGAGATGGCTAGGCGTGCACCTACTTCCGCGAAAATATCAGCATCTTCTTGCGTCATTCCGACTTCCCAATTGACGAAAGCGCAACTTTGTATAAACATCGCACAAAATGACGCATATTTCCGTTTGAATCCATCTGAGCACGTCAGAAGGTACCAAACAAGCGATTCCATGCGTACGCACGATTCAACTCTAGCGGAAAAGGATGACTGAAATGGCAGAGACCGACAAATCCGACAGCTCGCAAATCCTCGGCCTTGGGAAAAAGCCATCCGAATGGGTCGAGTTGATGGCGGATATGGGCATCGACATTTCAGAGCGTACCTTGCGCGAGCGAGCAAACGAGACTGGGGCATTTTACCGCCTTGGACGGACCATGCTGATCACACCCGCGCAGATCGACAAGATTTTTGAAGGAGGCCAGGCATGCCGCTCCAAATCTACAAGAGGGGTCGCTTCTACTGGGCTAAGGGCTGGGTCGAGTACAACGGCAGGCCAATCGCAGGCCCATACCGGCGAAGCACTAAGGCATCTACAGAAGCGGGCGCACGGGACTGGATAAACCGCGAGACCGAGCTTCAGATACGCCGCCATGTTGTAGGCGATGAACCGAGCAAGACGTTTTCGGATGCGATTATGCTCTATAACGCTTCACCCAAGACCGCGAAGCAGTTGATCCCGATTGTCGAGGAGATCGGCGACTTGTCGTTGGGTGCGATATCAGGTGCGCTCCTGAAAGGACTGGGGCCGAAGCTGAAGCCCAAGGCCTCGACGGATACTTGGTGGCGCGAGATCGTGACACCGGCGAGTGCGGTCATCAACAACGCGCACGAGCTGGAAGGCACACCGCTCATTCGGGTGAAGCCCTATGACAAATTCGAGCGTATTGCCCAGGACAAGCGCCGTGGGAAAACCAGCCGTGTTGAGCGCAAGCCCGCCGACAAGGAGTGGATCGAGGCCTTCTGTCGCGCGGCTGACCCGTACAACGCTGCTTTGGTTCGGTTCATGTTCGAAACGGCGGCGCGGATCGATCAGGCGGTCTCGATAGAGCCTGACGATCTGCGGCCTGCCGAGAACAAGGTCAGGGTGAAAGCGCAGAAGGGCCATCCCGAAGGCTGGATCACGGTATCGCCTCAGATGATGGACGAACTGCTGGCGCTGCCTTCGAAGCGCCCGAAGAACCGCAAGACAGGCAAGTTCATGAAACCTCGTGTGTTCGGCTATGGCAGCTCCACAGGCTACAACACGCGCTGGAAGACCATCTGCAAGCGGGCGGGTATCCCGTATCTCTCAGCCCACCCAGCAGGAAGGCATGGGTTCTTCACCGAATTGGTCGTGCGCCAAGGCGTCGATCCGGTCACAGCGGCTAAGGCTGGCCGCTGGTCCGACCCCAATTTGCCCATGCGCATCTATGCCCACGCAGAGACAGATGAGGCCGATGTCAGGGCCCGTTTTCGTACAAACCATGTACAGGCGAACACTGTACAAACTCGCAAGAGCAAGAAATCACAGAAGGAATAGCGCTATGAACGGTTCCCTCCTAAGGGGCAGGTTGCAGGTTCGAATCCTGCCGGGGTCACCAAAAAATCGGATAATTTAGCAGATACCGGGTTTCTGCGGCCAGCGTTGTCGTCTTGGTTTGCTAAGGCATATGCCGAAACACATTGAATTTCCGCCATTCGTTCTTCGATAGCATTATGCAGCCTGCCTGATCAGGGTGCCACCAATCATGGCGAGGGCGATTCAGATTGAGAGGTATCGTTCAAAAACGGTCACGTCAGTGCTTCGGAGGTTTGGTCCGTCAGTTTGCCTGAAGTCAGCGCAGCAAGGGCAACCATCACGGTCGCGGTCCCGAGAACCAAGGGCAACCCTCCGATCTGATAGGTCAGGCCGGACAGAACCGTGCCGACCAGCCGACCTGCTGCATTCGCCATGTAGTAGAACCCGACATCCATCGTCACACGCTCGGACTGGGTGAAGGCCAGGATAAGATAGGAATGCAGTGCCGAATTGACGGCAAAGACCGCTCCGAAGATCAGCAGCCCAGCCACAAGCGTTATGGTTAGCCAGGTTTCAGGCCCATGTGACAGCGATACGGCCAATGTTAGAGCCGCAGGAACGCAGAAAAGGGCAATCGCCCAACTGCGCGCCGCGCGGATCAAATCGCCTTCGGTTCGATCCGCCGCACGAAGGATCTTTGGCGCGTAGGCCTGCACTGCGCCATAGAGGATGACCCACAGCGCCATGAATGTTCCGATCATGAAGAATGCGGCACGGTTGCCATCGTCGGTGCCATCCGACAGGACGGTGTAGAAATAGATCGGAATGCCGACCACGAACCAGACATCGCGCGCACCGAACAGAAAGACGCGCGCTGCCGACAGCCAGTTTACATTGGCAGACTTCGAAAAAACTTCGGAGAACTTCGCCCCTTTGCGTCCCTTCGGCAGGCCCGCTGGCATGAACAGGATAACTGCAAACAGGATCAGTGCCAAAACCGCCGCCATGACCAGGATTGCCGCCATGAATCCCAACGTTGCCAGCATGGCCGCGCCCAACAGGAAACCCAGCCCTTTGACGGCATTTTTTGATCCGGTCAGCACAGCGACCCACCGAAACAACCCGTCGCCCTCGGCCGGGGCCAGCAGCTTGACCGATGATTTCGACGACATCTTGGCCAGATCCTTGGCCACTCCGCTTGCCCCCTGCACCATCATCACAAAGCTGACCGAGGCGGTAACGGTCCAGTGCGGATCAAGCTGCGTCATGGCAAGCAACGCCACCACCTGCAGCCCCAATCCCGCATAAAGGGTGGAAGTTAACCCGAACCGGGCGGCAATCCAGCCTGCGGCCAGGTTTGTGACGATCCCTGCGATCTCATAAAGCACAAACAGATAGGCCAGCTGAACCGGCGTGAAGCCCATGGTGTGAAAGTGCAGCAGCACCAGCATCCTGAGCGCCCCGTCAGTCAGCATGAAGGCCCAATAGGCCGCCGTGACCGCGACATAAGCCGACAGTCCTTCGGGCCGCTGGGTCACAGCGAGGACCCGACCATCAGCGCCACATCCACCAAGCGGTGCGCATAGCCCATCTCATTGTCGTACCACGCATAGATTTTCACCTGCGTCCCGTTTATCACCATGGTCGAGGGCGCATCGACAATCGAGGAGCGTTTGTCATTGGTGTAATCGGTGGATACCAGTGGGCGGGTCTCATAACCCAGAATGCCCTTCAGTTCGCCCTCGGCAGCGGCTTTGAAGAAAGTGTTGACCTCTTCCACTGTGGTTTCACGCTCAACCTCGAACACACAATCGGTGAGCGAGGCGTTCAGCAACGGCACCCGAACCGCATGGCCGTTCAAACGACCTTTGAGTTCCGGATAGATCAGAGTGATGGCCGTGGCCGAGCCGGTCGTGGTCGGGATCAGTGAGTTGAGGGCCGACCGTGCGCGCCGCAAGTCTTTTGCGGGCCGATCAACGATCGTTTGCGTGTTGGTCACGTCATGGATCGTGGTCATCGACCCGTGGCGAATCCCCAGATTCTCGTGGATCACCTTGACCACTGGTGCCAGGCAATTTGTCGTGCACGAGGCCGCCGTCACGATCCTATGCGCCGCGGGGTCGTAGGTTCCGTCATTCACACCCATGACGATATTGGCTGTCGGGCCGTCCTTGACCGGAGCCGAGACGACGACCTTCTTCACCCCGGCATCAAAATAGGGGGTCAGCTTGGCCTCGGTCTTGAACACGCCCGTACAGTCGATCACTACGTCAACACCGTCCAGTGGCAACGCGCTCAGGTCTTTGGTGCCAATGAACGGCAGGCGGGTTTCGTTCACAGTGATGCTGTCGGCATCAAAGCTGAATTCTGCATCCCATCGCCCGTGTACCGTGTCGAACTCCAACAGATGCGCGTGCATCTGGGGGTCGCCGACAGAATCGTTGATCCAGGCGATATTTGCGCCCTGTTCCAACAAGGGCTTCAGGGCCAGTTTCCCCATTCGGCCAAGGCCGTTCAAAGCGTAAGTCGTCATGGTGCATCCTCAAGTGGCGACCGCGCGATTTCATCAACGGCGGATTGCAGTGCGATCCGGTCCAGGCTTTCAACCGGCAGTGATGTAAAGGCTTGAATCCGACGCTTCAGCGCGCCGTACGCGTTTTGAAAGGCCAGGCTTTTTTCGGCATCGGTACCTTCTGCCTTGACCGGATCTGCCATGCCCCAGTGACCGCTGATTGGCTGGCTTTCCCAGGCGGGGCATTCTTCGTTCGCAGCCTGATTGCAGACCGTAAAGACGAAATCCATTTCAAGCGCGTCCCGCCCCGAGAACTCGGATACATTCTTTGAGCGGAGCGCCGAAGTATCGTGCCCCTTGTCTTGCAGAACCTGAATTGCAAATGGGTTGAGTTCGGAAAACGGCCGTATGCCGGCCGAATAGACAGTGAACCGATCCCCGCCGATATCCCGCAAAAGGGATTCGGCAAAGATCGACCGGGCAGAATTACCCACGCAAATGAATAACACGTTGAATTTTCGGTCAGCCATGGTTTCACGTCCTTTGGCTAAGGGCATGCAAAGATCGGGTCGGCCACGGCAGCAATCCACGAGCAGGAAATCGAACATGTGCTGCACGTTCTTCATCTCAATCGAATAGAGCAGTGACGTCCCGGAGCGTTCCTGCTTGACCAGCCCGGATCGCTGCAACGCGTTGAGATAGTTCGACAAGGTGCTGGACTTGATCCCCAGTTCCGACGCCAGTTCCCCCGCCGGAACGGCGTCGGGATACCGTCGCATCAACATGCGAAACACGGTGATACGTTGTGGGTGGCCAAGGATGGCCAGTTGATCGATTACTTCTGTTACCATATTTCACGAATTATGGAATTATAGCTATGGAGTCAAAACGACTTTTGCGTCGTTACAAAAATTTCACAAACTGGAAGCTCGCCCCAATGGATTGATCATTGGCCCAATACCTTGACGACAACATCTGGTTAAAAGAGAGGAAAGGCCCGAACGCACACAACTGGTCTTGCAGGCTTCAGGCTGACAGTTTAAATGAGCCATCTCATCCGGCAGAGACCAGTTCCGGATGACTCAAGGCGCCGCTGTAGCTCAGCTGGTAGAGCACGTCATTCGTAATGATCAAACTGTAGCAACAGTTATACGTGTTTGATCGGTAAAACCCAATAAAATCAACTCAATCGGCAACACTTGGTTGTGTTTGGTGCGCGTTGGATCGTAACGTCGGCCTTGTAAAAACTTCGCCATTACAAGGATCGTCACATGCCTCAGATCAAGTTCACGGACACGGCTATTCGGACGCTCGCAGTTGAGAAAACAACGTGGTTTTCGGACAAATCCTGCAAAGGTTTGCGCCTGTGTGTCACGCCCACAGGAACAAAGACATGGTATGTCACGCGCTGGGATTCCAATGCCCAGAAGACGCGGTCGGTCAAACTCGCTCAGTGGGCCGCTAAAGGCGCACATACGGCTTGGGCAAAGCGTCAGGTCGGTAAGGCATCGCTCGACATACAAGAGGGCAATGTGCGCACACGCAACGAGCAGGCGATTGCAGTGCAGGAAGCCGGTATTCCCACGTTCCGGGGCGCACTTGACCAATACATCGACCACAGGACGTCTGAGCGGGCGTCAGGCAAGGCTCGAATGCTCGAACCCACCGCAAAGTCATACAGGGGCGCATTCGACAACCATCTGAGTAAATGGGGCGATGTGCTGGTGAGCGAATTGCCCGTTCTTGAGATCAATCAATACCTGAACCAGTTGCAGATAGAACACCCGCACGCGGCGCAGCGTGCCTCGACGATTGCGGGTGCGGTCGTTCGGTTCGTCAATCGCCTATGCGCTTTGACCCTGCCAATCCCCGCGCTGCTGGACAACACTCAGATGAAGTCGCGTGTGCAGACAGGGCGGCTCGACATGCAAATCCCATGGATCGACCGCAAACGGGAGATTGATGCGATTGAGAACGAACACATCCGCCTGTGCTGGTTGGTCACTTGGTACACAGGGTTTCGCGGTCGGTCGCTGCGCCCACTGAAATGGGATCAGGTGGACAGGGATCGCGGGCTGGTGACGTTCAAACGCCTCAAGCGGCAAGAGACGTCTAGGACAATTGCGATTGCCGACGACGTTGTCCGCCTGTTCGACCGGCTGTGGGAAATCAAGTATCCCGACTGTGACTATGTGTTCCCGTCGCGCCGTATCGTGGGTGACGAACGCGGCCATCTCGACGATTTGGACAGGATGACTTTGACGGCTGCTGGTGATTTGCGCCACCTGTGGATGTCTGTTGCGCGCGAGGTATGCCCGCGTCACGTTCACCGCTGGCTTGCCCAACAAACAATGACCGACGACGACCTGCGGATGCTTGGGCATTATGGCGAACCAAGCCATGAGGAACAAAAGGCGGGCGCGGATGCGATTGCGTCAGGCGTAAACAGGCATTTCTCAAAAACACCTGAAACCGTTGTTGAATTGGCGACGAAACACGCCTAACTGTTGTGATGTTACATACGCCTCCACCTCGCCGAGCCGTAAGCGGGGTGAGGCCGCACTTCGAACTGCCCAGTGCATTGCGACCTGGGAGACGTCAGGAGGAAGTAGGGTGCGGTCATTGGCTTTCGTCAAAGGAAGTCGATATGACCGAACTACACATGCTCTCCGAGCAAATAGAATCTTTGCGCGCAATTGTCCTGCGCTCCAATGCCCCAGAAATCATGGACCCTCGCGAAGCCGCGACATACCTGGGTGTGACCGATGAAACCCTGTATCGTTGGCGCAAGGATGCCACTGGTCCGAAGTACAGCCAGCCCAATGCCCGTGTCATTCGCTATCTGCGAGACGACCTCATCGAATGGATGCGGGAGAATCAATGATGGCACATAAGGAAAACAGTGCAATATTCTTGCGGGGTGACGACGTGCGTCAATTCCTGCGAGGACGGAACAAGATTGCAGAGGCATGGGTTGCCCGCAATTACGAGCGTCTTGGTCTTGATGGACCGATACATGCAAGCACGGTATCGAAAGCACTCAATGGTTACACGGTCGCGCAGATCGTCGTCGATGCCATGGACAAACTGTATGACGAAATCCGTAGCGACCCGTGGAAATGGTGCAAGCCGCCCCAAGACATCGACGACCTTTGTGAGTATGCGTCGGCAAGGTGGTGGCATGAGACTCTCGACCCGCCCGTATCGAAGTCGCGGTTTGACCGCATCAAGCAGCAGCCGTTGACAGGTTCGGATCGTGAGGTTGTGCAGACGCGGTTCGACGTATGGCGCGACAAACTCAAAGCCGCCTGTGACCAGTACGTGAAGGATGCCGAACTCGTCAGAGCGTTCGAGGCCGACGACGACCCTGAGTATCAGTATTGGAAGCGCAGGGAAGATGGGTCTTTGAGTGAGTTTGGTATAATCCCCGGAAGGGAATGGAAGCTGGGCAAGGAGCCAGATGGATCGACGTCATTTAAGCGACGCGTCGGTAATGCTGGTTTGCTTGGACGTTCGCAGGAAGAAATCGGTATGGCTTGGGCTTTGACCGACGTTGATATGACGTTGCCCATCGTTGACGA
>NZ_JBXWSG010000116.1:0-9611 GCF_059613305.1 Ruegeria sp. BHSB056
CTCGTAGGAAATATGCTCTAAAATACTGTAATCTGGCACCAAGTCTTCAATTGGCGTGCTTGTATCATCATCCGCGTAGAGCTCTTCATCAAAGGGGTCCAGCTTAAGCGATGTGGCAGGTGCTTCCCCGAGCAAGCCCTTGATAAAGCGCACGCCGCGCCAGCGTGGCTCATCAATAAATTTATCATGCATGAGAGAGGCTGCGATACCGCCGACAAACACCCGATGCGCCTGCCCGCCCACCAGATCAAGTGCATAATCTATGCTTCTGGCCGTGCGTGCCCATTCGAAAGAAAACAGCGTCGTTATGTAAACGCGGTCCCAAGCCGAGTCGTAGGCAGACGGGTCTTCGCCCTTCACAAAGCGAACATTGTCCTTCTTGCCTTGTGGCCCATGATACTGCGCAATTTTCATTAGCCCCAGTGGCGGGTATTTGTTGCGATATCCTGGTTCGACCAGAAGGATGTTCTTGTTCGCCATGCTCGGCCTCGATTCTTGTGTTATGGCACATTAACTAACGGGACAGGCGTTGTCGATCCAGTTCTAGTTACCTTTCTCTCGACGCTCTCTCGCCTGCTGTACCATTACGCGACCGCTTGCGTCTGTGTAGCGTCCGCAGGAAAATACTCTTCTACCTTTTCATAGATATCTTTCACAAATGCCACTTGTTCAGCATCCAGCACACCTTGTTCAGGATGGGCGACCTTGTTTCGAATTTCGTTTAGCTTCCTAATCCATTTTGTGTTTTTGGTTTTAGCGGCCTTGTCCTTCTCGTGCAGCGAAATGACGTCCTTAACCAATTCCCAATTATGAGCACAGATATCGACGTAGTTTTGCAGGAACAACTGGCTTTCCGGCTCTCCCTCCTGATCTTTGGCCTCCCACCGAGCACTACAATCAATCCTGATCTTGGAAGGGATACCTTTTACCCACCAAGCCCGGTCTTGCGTGCCAAATTCGGCTTTCAAGGTGTCTATTACATAATCGAAAATTCGTTTTTGAATACGCAACACTTTGGTACGTGCTTCTTCCGTGCCTGCTTCATCACGCGATTCCTGATAGTCCGCCAATCCGGCAGGTTTAAAATCAGGAAACTTTTTCTGGATTTGCGCTTCCATGCCCCATGCTTGCTGCCTAACTGCGGTCAGAGACGAGCCAATCCGACGAAACGCCAATATGTCCTGTTCAGAAGCATTTTTAAAGAAATCTACAAGCGCCTGAACATAGGGCTCTATCGCCTTGAAGCTTTCATCGGCATCCAGCCCGTATAGCTCTAACCCACTTGTTTGGCGCACGTGGTCGGAAACGTCCTTCATAACGTGGAACAGTGCGCGGAGACCATTGTTCGTGCACAAATATCCGCCTGGTCCATCTCCTAGCTTCCAATGGTTCGGGAGTTGGGTTTCGAACATCCGCAAGCACTCTGATAGGACAGAAAGCCCCTTTTTGAGGTTTGCATCGTAAGCCTCGGCCTGTCCTGTTGAGAATGGGCCGGGCACTATCGAGCCTTTGCTTAGTGTCCCAAGCAGTTTTGCGCCGCGTTCGCCCAACCCATCGCGAATGGATGTCTGCGTCAAGCAGCGGAATTGAGTCTTCTTTTTGCCAGTGATAACCATTCTATCATTGAGCGGAGAGGTTTTATCCTTGTTCAGCCGAGAAGCCACTCGCGAGAGCAGTGCTTGAAAGGCTTCTTCCTGTTCGTCGGATTTCCAATGCAGGTCAGCATATAGTTCAACCAAGAGGCCAGTATTGACCTTCACTTGTTTGCTGTTGATATCGATGAATAGATTCATCTCCTTTTCAGCGGACAAGTTTTCGTAGGCAAGAACAGGGATCATCGAGGAATCCTGATTGAATCCCTCCATGTTCCGCGCATAGGCATAACCATAGAGGCGATGCTGTCCATCAATGATCCAAGCTGATGCGTAGTTTGGTGGCAAGCTGAGTTTAACAAGCGTTTCATTCTCGAATTTCTCAATGACGTCATATCTGAGGCCGCTTTTTCTGCCTGTTTTGAGATTGACCACGATATTTGTTGGAAACTTACCACCATCATTGATGTATTCGGCAATCTTTCTAAGTCGCTTCGGTTGAAGCATTCTTTGATATGTTTCAAGGTTTTCTGTATCCCGGCTCGCCTTGTGGCCGACATAAGCAATTTTCATTAGCTCATCTGGCGGCATGAGGAAGGTATAGAAAGTCTCACCGCCCATCTTGCCTCGTGTTGCAACGACCTGCCGTGCCAAACCATCAATCTTCTGCCCGCCAAACATATGAGCTAGAAACTGGTAGCGGGCGGCCTGTTTGAGATGCTGAACAAGTGCGGCGTAATAGTCTAGTTCGCCATCGGTGACGACAGTGATTTGCGTTTCTTTGCACTTGTTTAAATCTGCTTCACTCCAGACAACATTACGCGTTGCTATGACATGCCTGACCTTGAGTTTGGCCTTCTGACCGTAAAAATTACGGATCGATTTTAGTAGCGGTTCGCGAATAGCTCTGATCTTTTCGATCAGATTGGACATGTTTTTTTTTGCAGGGGTTTCACGTTGCGTGCATTCGACAATAATAACTGTCTCATCATCCTTAGCGAAAACATCAATTTGGCGAGGCTCCAACCCGTCTTCCACCGCAATCGTGAAGTAGCGACCCTTGCTCATCTCGGCAAAGCCCATCTGGGCAAGGATGCTCCAAACTTCGTCTTCAAGCTGTTCATCCGAAGGTTTGGGTTTCGCCATCCGCGTCGACTTCGCGTTCTTCCTAACAACGCGCCAACCGTCTTTCTGTTCTATCTCGACCTTTTCGCCGATCAGTTTTTTGTTGGAGGCAGTTACAGTTTTAAACTGATCCTTGCTTTTCCGGCGCCGAAGTTCGGAGTTAATTTCATCACCCGCAATGAGGGGGCCTAAGTACTGCTCGGTCATGGTCTAAATCGCTGATTCTCGTCTATATGAGGTAGTAAGCACTGCCCAAGCTTCTATATGCAAGGGGCGCGTTGCAAAAATCCGGGCAGTGTTCAAAGTCTCCCTTTGTACCTGGCGCTGGACATACCCTCTTTATCGGGCGTTTCAGACTGTCATGAAACGGGCCAGCGGTTTAGGCAATAATGTTTTTTCCCTTGCGGGTCTGTTGCCAGCCCAGAGGTGACGGGCTTCTTCCAAAGATTCTGAGTTTGGCTCAAGCAGACCTAAACAGACTGCCTGAACTTTTCTGCCTTTTGGAGATCGAAGAATTCCGCCACGTCCACTCCTAAGGCCTCTGCAAGTCGTTCCAAAACTAGCGCCGAAGGATTTCGCACACCTCTTTCAACACCACTGATGTAACCGCGATCAAACCCGCTGTCTGTTGCAAAGTTCTCTTGAGTAATGCGTTTTTCATTTCGCATTCTTCTCAAGTTCCAGCCTATGCGTTTGCGTACATCCATCGGGTTCGATGGATCGTCGAATGAGTCCTATACGGCCACGACTTATAAGTCTCATTTTTCTGTGGACAGCAACTGGACCCTGTGTAATGTCAAAATATTCAAAGGGTGAAATGTTTACTACACCCATGATTATTCGCAACTTTTTGTGATTTCGCCCGAGAGGAGACCGACATGTACTTTGACCCACGCGCACCAAAACCACCCTTCGATTTTGTGCCCCGGAAGCGGACGCCACCGGTGAACAAGCCCCAACTCTATGGGCGGTATTTCGGCGATTTGGCCAGTTGCCAAAAGCTGCGCGACGACATTCGTGACCGCGCCGCGTACCTTCATTGTGTTGGTCACCTTCCCTCGCATTTGCGGCCACGCGCCAACCAAATCCTGCTTCAGATTTCAGAATACTTCCGTCGCCCCACCAGCTTGGATGGTCGGTTGGGGGAACGCCGATTGAAGGAAGACGCAGTCCGCGATTTGAAGATCAACAACCACGACATGGTGAATGAGGTCCGTGAACGTGTGCGCCAAGGCTACCGGATTCAGCACAGTCGAGGTCTGGGCACACGGTGCGGTTTCGGCAAGATTTTCATGTTCAAAAACCATCCGGATCAAATGATGGCCGAGCAGATCACCGTCACCTTGTCGGGCGCGGTCAAACGGGGTTGGGACTGAACTAGCCACCCGTTGCGCTTTGGAGATCGGATGCCGGGTTGACACATATCGGCGTTTACCGACTGGAGTGGCCTCGTCGCTTGTCAGAGAGAGGAGGTATCCGGGCACTCACCCGGCACCCTTGCGCTTGAAACTATCACGTCCGGATGAACACCCAAAGTCAAAACAGATAAAATCTAAATAATTTCATTGAGTTAAACATGTAGAAGTCGGGCCTGATCTCAGTATTGGTAACCGTGAGGTAACCACGCCGTGCTGCCCTTGACAGGCAAGCAACGGCTCATAGGTTAAGAGTACTATCAACCCACCAGCCGTGATGGCTGGGCCGCCAATATTGGGATTGGACAGGACGGCACTTCGTCCTTGACGCACTCGATGGCAATGATCCTGATCTCCTTTGAGGTCAGTGTTTTGTCGTCTGGAGTGCACTCCTAAGCCAGAACATCGCGATCATTGCTTCGAGCGGTTCCTTTAAAAGGAACGTATCGATGACGAGTTCGTCTTCTGCTCCCACGAGCAACCTGCCCAAACTTGATATCCCCCAACCTTTGATCAGCCTTGTGCGCCTATTGGCGCGCGAGGCTGCGCGGTCGGATTTTGCAACCCGTTGCAACGGTGAAGACCCGGAGGTGGATCATGGTTGATCTGCCGATCACAGAGGATGCCGCCTATCTCAGTGTGCGCGATGTCGCGGCGCTGTTCCGCATCAGCACCAAGACCGTTCGCCGATGGATCAAATCCGGTGATCTGCCTGCAACCCGTTTGGGCCGCGATTGGCGTGTTGCCCGCAGCGATTTGCATGCCCTTGCCAAGCAACGCGGCAATCAGGTCGCTGCACATGTTCTCTAACATCTTCATAATGATCGGCTTTTCGAACGTTCGGGAAAACGGGTGCGTAAACTTCGGATACAAATTCACACCCTTGTTTTCCCGAATGCCCGCAAGAGGGCCGCCATGGGTCTGCCTGTCCTCGTTTGTCCCCTTTTGTCCCCAATTTCAAAACCGAAGAGGTTTATCATGACACATCACCAAGAGATCCAGCTACCAACAACGCTGGCCGAGGTTCTGGACGTTCTGAAGTCCAATCCAGACCCCGATAAGAAACGTCAACAGTCCAAGCTGTCCGCGGTCTCGCGCATCAGTACATACATGAACCGCCCTCCGTCAGACATCCCGACAGATATCCCGCAATTGCGCAAACTGCTGGCATCGTTGCATCCCGCCGCCTGCGGGGTGAAGCCCAACACCCTCAGCACCACCAAAAGCGATCTGACCAGTGCCCTGCGTGCGGTCGGGGTGTTGCAGGATTTTGAAGCCAAATTTGAACTGACCCCGGAGTGGGGCGCGTTTTTGACGACTGTGCAATCCACCCATCAGGTTTGGGGCTTGATGCGGTTTGCACGCTATTGCAGTGCCCGGTCGATCTCACCCAAGGACATTGGTGGCGAAGTGGTTCAGGCGTTTCGGACAACCCTCGACGCTGTGCTGCTGAAGAACGAACCGGCCAAGTACATCCAGTCCATGATCGACACATGGAACCACGTGATTGACAAACACGGTCTCGATCTTCCCCAGCTGAACCGCTTGTCGTCGGGCCGCTACGTGGCCCGCCCGCTGACGGACTACCCGGAAAGCCTGCAAGCAGAGATCAAAGCCTATATCGACCGCTTGGCGCAACGTGATCTGTTCAGCGATGACGGGCCCGACAAACCGCTGCGTCAGACCAGCCTGCGCAACACCGAAGCCCATCTGCGGCAGATGCTCGACGCGCTGGTGTCTGCCGGACAGAGCCCGGAACACTTCGTTAGCCTGTCGGAACTGGTCACGGTGCCTAATCTCAAAACGGCCTTCCGGACGATCATCGACCGGCGCGGAACCGACAGTCTGCCGTCTGGGCTGAGTAATGTTGCAGCAACCTGCATCGCCATTGCACGGCATCACCTGAACGTACCCGCAGACGTCCTTAAGGCGCTCAAAGACATTCACAAACGCGTTGCAACCAGCCCTCGCGGTATGAGCCCCAAAAACGCCGAGCGCCTCGCTCAGTTCAACGACTGGGAGAATGTCGCTCTGTTGCTAGGCCTTCCGGATACGTTGATGGAACGGGCGGATGACAAACCGACCTGTCGTGACAGCGCTCTGGCGGCTATGCACGCAGCGGCACTTACCATCCTCCTGAGTTGTCCCATGCGTGTCAAAAACCTCGCAGGGCTGGATTTGGATAAACATTTGATCGCAACTCGCTCCGGCACCCATACTCTGTATTCCATTCGTATCGAGGGAATTGAGGTCAAGAACGGCGAACCTATTGAGGTCAAACTGAACGCCCGTGGTTCGAAGCTGGTGCACCGTTATATCATGCAGTTTCGGTCACAGGTGTCGCAAGCGGGTGGGCGCGCTCTGTTTCCGCGCAGCAACGATGGGAAGCCTCGTGCGTCTAGCAATTTTGGTGGTGAACTCACCCAGCGGGTCTATCGGGAAACAGGGTTGAAGGTTAACCCGCATCTGTTCCGCCACATCGCGGCCAAGCTCTATCTCGGAGAACGCCCCGGTGACTTCGAGACCGTCCGCCGTCTGCTCAAACACAAACGGCTTCAGACCACGATGGATTTTTATGCGTCGCTTAGCAACCAGTGGGCACATGATCACTACGACGAGGTGGTACTTTCGAAGTTCCGGGGGACGTCCAATGACTAATCCCCTTCCCCTTGTTCTTCGTTATCAAGATTGGCCCCAGGCGGATAAATCCGCCTGGGATGCCCTGTTCGCTGAAGGTGACATTTTCGACGGCACAGGCCCCTGTGCGAGCTGGTCTGATGGCAGCCGTAAAAAACGTAGCCAAAGCTACGGGTATTGGCTGTCATGGATGATGCGTCATCAGCCTGTCCTTTTGGATCAGCCCCCGACAGATCGCGTTACCAAGAATGCAGTACGGGGATATTTGGAAGAGGCAGAAGCTCGTGTGAACTCTGTAACCCTCAAGAATATGATCTGTGATCTGTATGTTCTTGCAAGAGCCATGGACCCGTCAGGAGACTGGGACTGGCTAAACAAACTGTCCAACCGCTTGGTTCATCTGGCAGATCGCAAAAGCCTTCCGAAACCGGTTCCGATTTTGGCAGGTGACGTTCTGAACAAAAGCTTGCAATGGCTCCAAGACCTGGAGGTTGATCCATCCCTTAGTGATCTGAAGCGCGCAATTCACTTTCGCGCTGGCCTGATGATCGCCTTTCTGATCGCGCGGCCCGTACGTCGTCGCACGTTGCTGGCGCTGACATCGGATCAGCATCTGCGCAAAACCTCCGAAGGGTTCGAGGTTCATCTTTCGGCGGAAGACACTAAGGACAAAAAAGCGCGTTGGTTTCCTCTGCCCAAAGTTCTGGTGCAACCGATGGTATCCTATCTGGATATTCATCATCCGGTCCTCCTTGGCTCCAAGACGTCCAATGCGCTCTGGATCAGTCAGTATGGCGACCCGATCACGCCCGATGGGCTGTCGCGTGAACTGCCGAAAGTGGCGCAACGCCTGTTGGGTATTGAGTTGCGGACCCACAAGTTTCGGCACATTGCGGCGACCAGCATTGCTGAGACGGACCCGGAACATGTCAACATCATCCGGGATATACTCGGGCACACGACGCTGGACATGTCCCAGAAGCACTATAACCGTGCCACCGGGCTGTCTGCCTGTGACGACTATCAATCTCTTTTGCAGGCAAAGATGAAGACCTTGGGTCGCAAACGTTCGACAATCGTGCCCAAAAGCCGATAGTGTAATTGGTTATCTAATTGTGATTTATGCCTTTTCCATTGCAACAAGTTGCAATGGAAAGTGGAAGACTCGGCCCAATCCGTGCCTATAATGGGATGGGCCAACTTGTTTCTCAGTCCGAAAGGCCCACCCCATGCGCGCCGCCATCTATGCCCGCTATTCCACCGATCTTCAAAGTGACGCCTCCATTGAGGACCAACATCGGCTGTGTCTGCGTCTGATCAATGGCAACGGCTGGCGGGAGGCAGTGACCTATTCCGACCGGGGACTGAGCGGAGCGTCCCATCTGCGTCCCGGATATCAACGGTTACTGGAGGACGCACGACGCAATGTCTTTGATGTCGTTGTGGCCGAAGGGCTTGACCGGATCAGCCGGGATCAGGAACACATCGCGGCCTTCTTCAAACAAATGCGGTTTCAGGGCATCCCGATTGTCACCGTCGCTGAAGGAGAGATTTCTGAACTGCATATCGGCCTCAAGGGGACCATGAGCAGTCTGTTCCTGAAGGACCTGGCTCAGAAGACCCATCGCGGACTTGAAGGACGTGTGCGCAAAGGTAAATCAGCCGGTGGTATTACATACGGCTACGACGTTGTGCGAGACATGGGTGCAGACGGGTCGATCACCACAGGGGAACGGCGGATCAATGAAAGCCAAGCCCAGGTCGTTCAGCGTATCTTTCAGGATTACGGCCATGGGCTGAGCCCACGCAACATCGCTTCCAACCTGAACGATGAGGGCATTCCCGGACCTCGTGGCACGTGGGGCGCATCAACCATCTACGGCAACCACCAGCGTGGCATTGGTATCTTGAACAACGAACTCTATATCGGGCGACTGGTCTGGAACCGGCAGCGTTTCGTCAAAGACCCGAACACTGGCAAACGGCAATCCCGCCCAAACCCACCAGAAGACTGGGTGATTGAAGACGTGCCCGAGTTGCGGGTTGTATCCGACGAGCTTTGGAACACGGTAAAGAAACGGCAGGAACAAACGCGCAACGCCGCGATCAGCGATGGCATCAAGAAGCTGGGCCGCACCAAGCGGGCACGGCATCTGTTTTCCGGCATGCTGACCTGTGGGTGTTGTGGCGGTGGCGTCATCCAAGTCGGCAAACATTATTACGGGTGTTCCACCCGACGGAACAAAGGCACCTGCGATAATCGGCTGACGATCAAACGCGCGGAGCTCGAAGACCGTGTTCTCTCCGGCCTCAAGGAACAGTTGCTGCATCCTGATCTGATCGCGGAATTCACCAAAGCCTATCAAGAGGAATACAACCGTCTTGCCGGGTCCATTCAACAAGAACGGAGTAGCGCGACACGTGATCTGGCGCAGATCGAGCGCAAGATTGCACATCTCATAGACGCCATCAGCGATGGCATGTTTCACGCCAGCATGAAGGATAAGCTGACAGCGTTGGAGGTTCGCAAATCGGAACTCGAAGCCTTGATCGCCGCCGCCTCTGATGAACCGCCGGTGTTGCTGCACCCCGGTCTGTCCGACGTGTATCGGGAACAGGTCGCCAGTTTGACCACGGCGCTGCGCGATCCCTCTTCGCAAGCTGAGGCAACATCCATCATTCGCGGCCTGTTGTCAGAGATTCGATTGGTCCCGGAAGATGGGGAATATAGGGTATGCGTCCGCTGGAGGAGCAATCCGTTGTTTGAGAGCGGTCAATCAGATGGTAGCTTTTATTGTTTCCTGGAGACAAGCGGACAGTTGCGCTCGGTCTTCAATCGGTG
>NZ_JBXWSG010000117.1:0-9687 GCF_059613305.1 Ruegeria sp. BHSB056
GGCCCGAGCAGCCGTCAAATCCCTGTCCGGTGGGGAAAAAGCCCGGTTGCTTCTGGCCAAGCTGATGGCGAAACCCTCGAACCTATTGGTGCTGGACGAACCGACCAACGATCTGGATGTCGAGACGCTGGACCTGCTGCAAGAGCTTTTGGACGATTACGACGGCACCGTTCTGCTGGTTAGCCATGACCGGGATTTTCTGGACCGCGTGGCGACAACCACCATCGCGATGGAGGGGAATGGACGGGCGACAGTCTATGCTGGCGGCTGGTCGGATTACATTGCGCAGCGCGGTAGCGTGATCGAAAAAAACGTAGAAAAAGCAAAAGCTTCAAAGCCAAAGATCAAGCAGGAAGAAAAGCCGAAATCCGGCTTGTCCTTCTCAGAGAAGCACCGGCTGGAGAAACTGCCTGCCGAGATCGCGCGCCTTGAGGCCGAGATTGCCAAGCTGGAAGAATTGATGTCCGACCCCGGGCTATTCACGCGCGAACCGGTGAAGTTCCAAAAAGCGACCGAGGCGCTGGTTGAGCGGCAGGAGAAACTCTCGGCCGCTGAAGAGGAATGGCTGACGCTCGAAGAGAAGGCTGAAAGCGCTTAGCGCGCCAGACGTTTTGCCGGATTACCTGCCACGGTTTCTCTGGCGGGGACGTCTTTGGTGATGACGCTGCCAGCGCCGATTGTGGCGTAGTCGCCTATGGTAATGCCGGGCAACAGGATCGCTCCGCCTCCAACCCAAACCTGCCTGCCGATGGTGACGGGCAGGCCGATTTCCAACCCTTGTGCCCGATCAGCCGGGTCCTTGGCATGATGGGCGCAGTAAATCTGAACATTAGGGCCAAACATCGTGTCGTCGCCGACCCGAACGAGGGCCGTGTCCAGAACCACGCATCCGGCATTGAAGAAAACCCGGCTGCCCAGGTGGATGTTCATTCCATATGCGCAGTGAAAAGGGGCTTCGAGAAAACAGTCCTCGCCGACATGGCCCAGCAGCGCGTGCAGTTCCGGGGCCATTGCGCCGCGTGTGTCGGGCGGACAGGTGTTGTGAGCGTGAACAGCCCGTCGTGCCCGCGCGCGCAGATCATCCAATTCAGGATCAAGACAGCAATACCACTGCCCGGACTGCATTTTCTGGCGCTCCGACATGGGGCTGTCTTACCGCATCCGCAGAGCGCCGTCGATGCGGATGACTTCGCCGTTCAGATAGCCCATTTCAACGATGAAACCGGCCAGCCGCCCGTATTCCTTGGGGTCACCCAGGCGGGCCGGGTTCGGGACGTCGGCGGCCAGTTGTTGCTGCACGTCTTCAGGAAGGCCCGCCAACATCGGGGTCATAAAGATACCCGGCGCAATGGTCATGACGCGAATCCCAGTCGAGGCCAGATCGCGGGCCATTGGCAGCGTCATGCCAACAACCCCGCCTTTCGATGCAGCATACGCCGCCTGTCCCTTTTGGCCATCGAATGCGGCAATAGATGCAGTGTTGATGATCACACCGCGCGCCCCGTCCGGTTCGGGTTCGTTCTTTGCCATCTCGGCAGCGGCCAGCCTTGAGACGTTGAATGTGCCGACAAGATTGATGTCGATCGTACGCTGGAACGCGTCCAGCGGGTGGGGCCCATCCTTGCCGACTGTCTTGATTCCATAAGCGATACCCGCGCAGTTCACAGTCGCGGTGATCTTGCCCATCTTGTCCATGCCGTGGCGCACGGCAGCTGCGACCGAGGTTTCGTCGGTTACATCCGTCAGCGCAAAATACCCGCCGATTTCGGAGGCGACTTGAGCGCCACGGTCCGCGTCACGGTCCAGAATAGTGACTTGCGCACCCTGCGCGGCAAAGTGACGGGCGGTGGCTTCGCCCAGACCGGATGCGCCGCCGGTGACAAGAGCGGCTGTGGTGGACAGGTGCATCGGAACTCCTCCCTGGGATATGAACATCTGTTCAATAACTGCATTGCAGGGTCGGTGTCCACATCTTTGAGCCTGAACGCCTAAAGGGGCGGGGCGGACTGACCGCCGGGCAAATACGCATCTTTAAGGCATCTTAATCCGCGCTTCACGAAAACGCGCTTGTTCGTGAACGAAGTAATCACAGCCATTGCGTGTTTTTTCGTCAGGAGGTTCTGATATGGTAAATGGTAAGAATAGATCACTGGGCGCGGTTCTGGCTGCACCTGTTTTTGGGATTGTGGTTGCCGGTAGCGCTGTTGCAGCGCCGGAAACCTGTAACTGGAAAACGGCTCGAAATCTTGCGAATGCAGGCGACTATGCCGGGCTTTGCGATTGTGTTCAGGTGACCCCGAGCTTTCTGGACAGACTTCAGAAGCGACCGGATTTTGAGACAACGCTGCGCATTACCGGGGCGCAATGCCCGGGGCTGGCCGCTTTGCTGACAGATGTGCCAACGGCAAGCTTGTCCGGTCTGGCAGAGAATCGGGGTGAAAGTCGCGGTTCAGAACCCGGCGGGGCGGGATTTGCGAACGCGGCTGGTCCAGACGGCCTCGGTGGTGGCGGAGAACCTGACAACGGCGGCCAAGAACCCGGTGGTGGCGGTGGACAGCCCGGCGGCGGTGACGGAGAGCCCGGCGGCGGTGACGGAGAGCCCGGCGGTGGTGGCGGAGAACCCGGCGGTGGCGGTGGAGAGCCCGGCGGTGGTGGCGGAGAACCCGGCGGTGGCGGTGGAGAGCCCGGCGGCGGTGGCGGGGAACCCGGTGGTGGCGACGGTGAACCCGGCGGTGGCAAAGGCAATAAAGGCGGCGGAAAGGGCCATAACGGCGGCGGCAAAGGTGGCGATAAGGGTAACAATGGCGGCGGCAACGGCGGCGAGGGCAGCAGTCCGGGTCGCGGAAACAACGCCAATGACGACGAGGGCGAAAGCGACCGGCCCAGTCGCGGAAAGGGACGTCAGTAGCCTTGCCCATTCCAAAATAGATACGGCCACCCAATCGGGTGGCCGTTTCCTGCTTTGCAATCAAAGGTGATAGGGGCGTCAGCCCAGTTGCACCAATGCGTGGCGTTTCTTGCCTGCACTCAGCTTGATCGGGGATGACAATGCGCCCGCGTCGATCATCAAACCTGCATCCGTCAGCGGAGCGTCGTCCAGTTTGGCCCCGTTTTCAGCAATCAGGCGCTTGGCCTCTTTGCCGGATTTGGCGAGGCCTGATTTGACAATGATCTGCACGATGGACATGCCGTCGCCCAGTTCATCCGTGCTGAGGGTCAGGGTGGGCAGATCGTCTCCAACGCCACCTTTTTCGAACACTTCACGGGCCGTGGCTTCGGCCGTTGCCGCAGCTTGCGCCCCGTGGAGAAGGGCTGTCACCTCATTGGCGAGGCGGATTTTGGCCTCATTGATCTCGGACCCGGCAAGCGCGCCAAGACGGTCACATTCATCCACCGGCAATTCGGTATAGAGCTTCAGGAACCGACCGACATCCGCATCGGTGGTGTTGCGCCAGAACTGCCAGAATTCATAGGGCGAGCGCATCTCGGCGTTCAGCCAGACCGCGCCATCCTGCGATTTGCCCATCTTCTTGCCGTCGCTGGTGGTCAACAAGGGAGAGGTCAGGCCGTAGATTTCGTGATCCAGCACCCGGCGGGTCAGGTCGATACCGTTGACAATGTTGCCCCACTGGTCGCTGCCGCCCATTTGCAGAACACAGCCATAGCGACGGTTCAGCTCCAGAAAGTCATAGGCTTGCAGGATCATGTAGTTGAACTCGAGAAACGACAGCGACTGTTCGCGATCCAGCCGGGATTTCACCGATTCAAAGCTGAGCATCCGGTTGACGGAAAAATGCCGCCCGATGTCGCGCAGGAAATCGAGGTAGTTCAGATCATCCAGCCATTCGGCATTGTTCAACATCAGTGCCTTGTTTTCGGCGTCAGTGTCGTAATCGATATAGGCCGCGAACACTTTCTTGATGCCCGCGATGTTTTCGTCGATCTGTTCGGGTCCCAGCAGGGGGCGTTCATCCGCGCGGAACGAGGGATCGCCCACCTTGGTGGTGCCGCCACCCATAAGGGTGATCGGCTGGTGGCCGGTCTTCTGGAACCAGCGCAACATCATGATCTGGATCAGGCTGCCCACATGCAACGACTTGGCCGTTGCATCAAAGCCGATATAGGCCGGCTTGCACCCACTGATCAGCGCGTCGTCAAGGCCCTGGTAATCGGTGCAGTCGGCGAGGAAGCCGCGCTCGATCATCGTGGCGATGAAATCCGATTTGGGGTGGTAGGTCATATCGTGCCCTCGGGGTTTGTGTTGCGCGGCACTGTATAGGCGGCGCTGCGGATGAGGAAAAGCCACCTTTTCACTCTAAAAGCGCATGCCGTGATATGCGCGCGCAACTAGGTGGCCGGGGTGTTGATCCTTAGGCGCGAAGTCGGAAAAAAACCGACGCCCCCAATCAGAAGGCTTGCCAAGGCGGCATAACAAAAGCACCTTGACCAAGCTGCAACCCAGAGGTGAAGTCCAGAACTCCGGGCACGGCGGAAACATTGCCAGATCAGGAGGCGGGCGTGGGCCAAACCATCAAGAAACACGGAATGGTTCGGGCATTGGGCGCGATGTCCGGTACGTCGCTGGACGGGGTGGACGCTGCGGTGGTGGAAACCGACGGGCATTCCATCGCTGGATTCGGGAAAAGCGGCTATCGCGCCTATACCGAAGCCGAGCGCGAAGTGCTGCGGGCGGCTTTGGGGCAATGGCACGGCCCGCAGGTCGATGCGGCGGCTGAAATGGTGACCTTTGCCCATGCCGAGGCGCTGTCCGAGTTCGAAGATGTGGATCTGATCGGCTTTCACGGCCAGACGCTGGCGCATGAACCGCGCGGGCGTGGCACATTGCAGGTGGGTGATGGTCTTGGTCTGGCGCAGGCGCTGGGGCGCCCGGTGGTCTGGGACTTTCGGAGCGACGACGTGGCGATGGGGGGCGAGGGCGCTCCGCTGGCGCCGTTTTTTCACTTTGCTTGCGCCAAGTGGTTTGGTGCGGACCGCCCGTTGTGCTTTCTGAACCTGGGCGGTGTTGGTAATCTGACCTATGTGGACCCAAGCTTTGATGGTCCCGAGGCGCTGGGGGCGTTGCTTGCCTTTGATACGGGGCCAGCGAACGCGCCGGTCGATGACCTGATGCAGGCCCGGCTGGGGCAGCCGATGGACCGGGATGGTGCGGTTGCGCGCAATGGCACCGTCGAAATGGGTGCGTTGGAGCTGTTTCTGGCTGAGCCTTTCTTTGCACGTATGCCGCCCAAGTCGCTAGACCGGAACGATTTCTCTGAGATGATCGACCTGGTGAAAGAACTGGGTGACGCTGACGCGGTGGCGACCCTGACCGGGATGTGCGCAGCGGGGGTGGTGCAGGGGATGGAACATTGTCCGCAACCGCCGTCTTGCGTGCTGGTTACAGGCGGTGGACGGCGCAATCCGGTTTTGATGGAGATGCTGCGCGTGTCCCTCGACTGCCCGGTCGAACCGGTCGAGGCCGTGGGGCTGGACGGTGATATGCTCGAGGCGCAGGCTTTTGCCTATCTGGCCGTGCGCGTGGCGCGGGGATTGCCAACCTCGTGCCCGGGAACAACCGGGGTGAAAGCGCTGGTGGGTGGCGGCATGGTCAGTACAGTGAACGCTCAACCGGTGGGTTGAGGTTGCATACAGGTAACGGCTAACGCGTTATCGACACACAGGCTTGCCACTGCGACGGGCTGTGTCGAAGTGAAAATGCCCTTTGTGATACCGGTCAGCATCAGGACCAAGAACAGTTCCAAACAGGCCACAGGCTCCGCTGTGCAACTCTCGTAACACGGTGCTTTGATCGGTGTCGCTCCATCCGTCCTGAACGGTGATCTGCGTTCCGTCCTGCAACACGAAGGTCGAGATATCGATGGCCCGACCTCGCGCATGTTCGGAAATGCGCGCATAGGGCTGGTTGTTCTGCGTCTTGCAGGCATAGTGGCCAACAACGCGCATCCCCTTGAGCCCACCACCCAGTTCGGCGAAGGCGGGTTTGGCTGTGTTTTCGATCCACGTTTTCAGCGTGACAGCTGTCTGACAGTCCATCAGCGAGAACTGGCTGAGGGCAATGTCCGAAATTCTGTAAATCCGGACCGGGTTGGCGATGCCGCAACCTTGCGCTTTTCCGGCCAAAGACGTGCGGGTTTCGCCCAAGATGGTCCAGTCACCACAGACCGCCCCGCGGTCACGCATACGCTGGCGACCCACTTCAAACTGGCGGAACTTGCAAGGGCGCAGCGCAGGGCGTTTCGAGATCAGCACCGCAGGTTCGACAGTCGCGGCAGGTTCTTTGTGTTCGGTTGCGACTTCCTCCTCCAGATCGGGCAGCGCCAATTCGGATGAAAGGGGGGATTCTGCACAGGCGATCTCGGCGTTTGCAAGACCGGTGTTTGCGAACAGAAGCAGATGGATCAGGAAGATGCGTTTCACAATCACTAGATGCTCCGTTGCCTGCGGTTGCGTTTACAGAATGATAAATGCGTAACTTTCTGTAAACTCACCTTTTCAGAGCATTCCAAGATCAGCTTATCCCCGAGGGATATCAAACCCAGGTTCTGCCAGTTGGAATCCATCGAACTGAAATCCGGGAGAAACTGTACAGCTGACCAGTGTGTAATCACCGGTGCTGCGCGCGGCCTGCCAATGGCCGGTGGGAACAATCAGTTGCGGTGCGCCCCGAGACAAATCGGGCGACAGCACATGGTCAACCGCCGGACCCTTGTCTGTTGCGCTCAAGGACAGAATCAGTGGCGCGCCCGCGTGGTAGAGCCAGATCTCGGTCGCGTCTACCCGGTGCCAGTGGCTGCTTTCCCCCGCCTGCAGCAGGAAGTAGATACAGGTGCCGGTCGGGCGGCCCTTGTTCTCGGCGCGCCAGGTTTCCGCGTACCAGCCGCCCTCGGGGTGAGGTTGCAGGTTCAGGCGGTCGATGATCTCTTGTGCGGTCATGTGGCCCTCGTGTGTTTGGCGCGATTATGCACGGCAAGGTGTGATCCGCTATGGTATTCGTGCGCACGGGGAATATGTTTGCCGCATGACACTGACCATTCCTTTCGATAACTCATATGCCCGCCTGCCGGACGCGTTTTTTGCGCGACAGAAACCTGCGCCTGTACGCGCGCCCAAGTTGATCGCGTTCAATGATGATCTGGCACGGCTGTTGCAGGTCCATCCGGGCGACGTGCAAGAGATGGCGGAAGCCTTTGCAGGTAATCACATCCCCGATGGTGCGGACCCCATCGCGCAGCTTTATTCCGGGCATCAGTTTGGCCAGTACAACCCGCAGCTTGGGGACGGGCGCGCGGTGCTGTTGGGTGAAACTGTCGGAACGGATGGCGTGCGGCGGGATGTTCAGCTGAAAGGCTCGGGCCCGACGCCGTTTTCGCGTCGCGGCGACGGCAGGGCTTGGCTGGGTCCGGTTCTGCGCGAATACGTGGTGTCCGAGGCGATGCACGCGCTGGGCATCCCCACAACACGCGCACTGGCGGCGGTAGAGACCGGTGAAACCGTGTTCCGGGAGGGCCCGATGCCCGGTGCGGTGCTCACCCGGGTTGCAACCAGCCATTTGCGGGTAGGCACCTTTCAGGTCTTTGCTGCGCGGGGGCAGTTGGACAATCTGCGGCGCCTGACGGACTATGCCATCGCGCGCCACTATCCCGCAGCCCAAGGTCCAATGGGCCTGTTGCGGGCCGTTCGGGATGCGCAGGCCCGCCTGATCGCGCAGTGGATGAGCGTGGGCTTTATCCATGGGGTCATGAACACCGACAATTGCTCGATCGCGGGTGAGACCATCGATTATGGCCCCTGTGCCTTCATGGACGTTTATCATCCCAATACGGTCTACAGCTCGATAGATCGGATGGGCCGTTATGCCTATTCCAACCAGCCAGATATTGCTGTCTGGAATCTGGCGCAGCTGGCAACCTCTTTGATCCAGCAGATGGACAACAAGGACGCCGCTGTTGAGGAGGCGACCGAGATCGTGCATGCCATGCCGGACCTGCTGCAACAGAACTGGTTGGTTCGGTTCCGGGCAAAGGTCGGACTGACGACCTCTGAAGAAGGCGATCAGGCGCTGATCACCGATCTGCTAAAACGCATGGCCAAGGGGCAGGCTGATTTCACCAACACCTTCCGTGCGCTGGGCAAAGATACCGCGCGCGACCAGTTTATCGACCCGCAGGCCTTTGACAGCTGGGCAGAGGGCTGGCGTGCGCGTTTGGCGCGTGAGGCGTCACCGCATGACGTGATGACCGCAGCGAACCCGGCCTATATTCCGCGCAATCACCGTGTCGAGCAGATGATCCAATCAGCGGTGGCGGGGGATTACCAGCCGTTCCATCGGCTGAACGCCGTCCTCGCGCGGCCTTACGACGATCAGGCAGATGCGGAGGATCTGAAACGGCCCCCGACCGATAACGAGGTCGTGCACGCCACGTTCTGTGGTACGTGACGGTCAAACATCTTTGGTAGTCGCTCGGTGCGGTATGGTTTCACCGGGAGGGGCGAATTGTTTTGTCCGGTTTAAATCGGTGTTGGATGCGCTGAAACTGCGGCACTTCCGTCCCGCCGCACCCGAATGAATTGAGGGGAAACCCATTTGTTTCCGGCCGCGTCACGTGCCGGGTTTTTAAGCGATATACCATGCAAAGGCGACTTCCCCGGTTGCCGTTGCTGCGAAGTGAAACTGAAGGGTTGCGTCCGGCGGCAGGCGTGTCACTTTGGGTCAAGCCCACTGGTCAGATCTATATGCAGTCATCTTCCACCCTTCGCATTGCCAGCTATAACATTCAGAAATGCCTCGGGCTGGATTTCCGGCGCCAGCCGCAGCGCATTTTGCAGGTCATCGAACATATGCAGGCCGATATCGTTGTGTTGCAGGAGGCCGACAAACGTCTGCCGCCGCGCCCGGCGGCCCTGCCGCATTTCATGCTGGATGAAGCGGGGTGGCAGATCGTCGATCTGGGCGGTGCCGGCAGTCTGGGCTGGCATGGCAACGCGGTGATCTGGCGTGGCGAGGGCCTTTCGGTCCGGCGGACCGGACATCACGAATTGCCCGGGCTTGAACCGCGCGGCGCGGTCCGTGTCGAATTTGATACCCATATCGGGCCGTTGCGGGTGATGGGAATGCATCTGGGCCTGTTACCTGCATCGCGACGTCAGCAGATCTCGCATATCAGGCGGTTTGATAAAGAGCTGGAGCAGATGCCGACAGTCTGGGCGGGGGATTTCAACGAATGGTCCCGACAGCCGGTTTTGGATCACCTTGCGCCGGAAATGCGTTTCCTGCCGCCCAAGCCAAGTTTTCCCGCCGCGCAGCCGCTGGGCGCGCTGGATCGGATCGCGCTGGGCGCGGGCGTCAGGGCCACTGCGCATGGTGTCCATGACGCGCGCCCTGCACATATCGCATCGGATCATTTGCCGGTCTGGGCTGATTTGGCGCGCGTGGCTTAACTTCAACGGAAAAGAAGAAAACCCTGTGGCGCAAAGTGCGCAGACATACTAAGACAGACACCCGAGCAATTCTGAGGGGCATCATGTCGGAAACGATTATTGGACGTTGTGAGGCCAAAGGTCTGCGCATGACCGGTCAAAGAAGGATCATCGCGCAGGTATTGGAACAAAGCGACGACCATCCGGATGTCGAAGAACTGTACGCGCGTGCTTCTGCCATCGACACAG
>NZ_JBXWSG010000118.1:0-9036 GCF_059613305.1 Ruegeria sp. BHSB056
ACCAAACCGTTTTCCAATGCCGAAGTTCTGACAGCCGTGCGTGACCTTCACGCGCAGGCGACGCGCTTATGATGTCCGGCGAGGGCAACAAGACCAAACCACCGGGCGCACGCCCCTCGCTTTTTCTGGAACGACAAAGCTATCGTCGTCACAGGCTGACGGATGCCGCCCGGATTTTGCCCTTTCTGGGTGCGGCGCTGCTGGCCCTTCCGTTGCTGTGGCCGGACCCGTCCGGCGGGGATGCGGCGGTGCCCTTGTCCTCGGCGATGTATTACATATTCCTCTGCTGGGGCGCGCTGATCCTGGCCGGGTTTGTCTTTGGGCTGGCCGCCCGCCGCATGGCCGCGCGCGAGGGATCGGACACGGGCGCTGAGTGATGGCCACCATAAACGTTCTGATTCTGGTTTGCCTTGCCTATGTCGTGTTCCTGTTCGCAGTGGCCTTCGCCGCGGATCGCATGGCTGCGGCCGGGCGCGGCAAATGGTTGCGTTCACCCGTGATTTACACGCTGTCCCTGTCGATCTATTGCACCGCCTGGACATTTTATGGCGCGGTGGGCAACGCCGCGCGGTCGGGGCTGGAATTTGTCACCATCTACCTCGGTCCGACGCTGGTGATGGTCGGCTGGTGGTGGGGGCTGCGCAAGCTGGTGCGCGTCGGGCGCAGCCAGCGGGTCACCTCGATCGCCGACCTGCTGTCGTCCCGGTATGGCAAGTCGAATACGCTGGCGGTCTGCGTGACCATTCTGGCGGTGCTCGGCGGCACGCCCTATATCGCGCTGCAACTGCAATCGATTACCCTGTCATTCTCGATCTTTGCCGAGGCTGACCCGTCAGGCCTCTATCGCGAAGGGTCCAGCGTGTTCTGGGTCGCGGCTGGACTGGCCGTGTTTGCCATCCTGTTCGGCACCCGCAATCTGGACGTGAACGAACGTCACCATGGCGTGGTCACGGCCATCGCGGTCGAGGCCGTTGTCAAACTGTTTGCTCTGATCGCCGTGGGCGTTTTCGTGGTATGGGGGATCGCGGGTGGAATTGGCCCGATGATGGACCGGATCGACGCCTCGGAAATCGGCCAGTGGAACGTCGATGCCGGGCGCTGGACGACGTTCATCTTTCTGTCCGCCGCCGCCTTTATCTGCCTGCCCCGGATGTTTCAGGTGATGGTGGTGGAAAACGATGACGAGGGCCATCTCAGAACCGCTGCCTGGGCCTTCCCGCTCTACCTGCTGTTCATGAGCCTGTTTGTCGTGCCCATCGCCGTGGTCGGTCTCGACCTGCTGCCCCAGGGCGCCAACCCCGACCTGTTCGTGCTGACCGTGCCGCTGTCTCAGGGCAATGACTGGCTGGCAATGCTGTCTTTCATCGGTGGGTTTTCCTCGGCAACCTCGATGGTCATCGTCAGTGCGATGGCCCTGTCGACGATGGTGTCAAACCATGTGGTCATGCCCATCTGGCTGAACACGCAGGAAGGCACCGGCTCGGTGTCGGGCGATGTGCGCAACATTGTCCTGATGGCACGCCGAGTTTCCATTGCCGCCATCATCGCGCTGGGCTTTTTCTACTACCGGCTGTCCGGGGGTGGCGCGGCGCTGGCCTCGATCGGGTTGATCGCCTTTGCCGGTATCTCGCAGATTCTGCCGGCGCTGGTTGGGGGGCTGTTCTGGCGCAGGGCGACCCGGACCGGGGCGCTGGTCGGGCTGACCGTTGGCTTTGTGCTGTGGATTTACACACTGCTGCTGCCGGGGATGGGCGGCGCGTGGATGCCCGAATCCGTGCTGCAAAACGGCTTGTTCGGCCTCGGCTGGCTGCGCCCTCATGCCCTCTTCGGGATCGAGGGGATCGATCCGATGGTGCATACGGTGATGTGGTCTTTGTCCCTGAACACGCTTGCCTTCTGCGTCGCGTCCCTGCTCAGCTTTCCCAGCCCCTTGGAACGGTTGCAGGGGGCACAGTTCGTCAACGTCTTTGATCACTCGGTCGCGCCGCGCGGGTGGTCCGGGTCGGTGGCGCAAAGCGAAGACCTGATGATCATGACGCAGCGCATTCTGGGCACCGGCCCCACGCAGGAGTTCTTTCAGGCCGAGGCGCAAAAACAGGGTGGCCGTTCGCACCTGCCGGAACCGACGCCGGGATTTCTCAACCGTCTGGAACGCGAGCTCAGCGGCTCGGTCGGTGCGGCCATGGCCCACGCGATGATCGGCCAGATCGTGGGCGGATCGTCGGTCTCAGTCGAGGATCTGCTGGCCGTGGCAGACGAATCCGCGCAACTGCTGGAATATTCCGGCCAGCTCGAGGAAAAGTCCTCCGAACTCAGCCGAACCGCACGCCAGCTGCGCGAAGCCAACGCCAAGCTCACCCAGATTTCCGAACAGAAGGACAGCTTCCTGAGTCAGGTCAGTCATGAATTGCGCACGCCGATGACCTCGATCCGGGCGTTTTCGGAAATCATGCGCGACACCGATGGCCTCAGCCGCCAGGAGCAGACCCGCTATGCCGCGATCATTCATGACGAAGCCCTGCGCCTAACCCGGCTGCTCGATGATCTGCTGGATCTGAGCGTGCTTGAAAACGGGCAGGTCAGCCTCAATCTCAGCGATGACAGCCTGCGCTCGGTTCTGGACCGCGCCGTGCCCAGCGCTCTGGCCGGGGCGGACCGAAAGATCACCGTCCGCCGGACCCGCACGGCCGAGCGCATCTTTCTGCATACGGATCTGGATCGGTTGGGGCAGGTGTTCATCAACCTGATCTCGAACGCGCAGAAATACTGCGACGCGGACGATCCGGTGCTGGTCATTTCTGCCCATGATGTTGGCGGGCGGGTCATCGTCGACTTCATCGACAATGGCTGCGGCATCCCACCGGGCGCGCGTTCGATGGTGTTTGAGAAATTTGCCCGCGTGGGCGGCGACAAGGCTGGCGGAGCGGGGCTTGGTCTGGCCATCTGCCGCGAAATCATGCAGCGGCTGGGGGGTGAGATCACCTATCTGCCGGGGCAGGGCGGTGCGGCCTTCCGGATCAGCCTGCCACAGGCCTACCAGCAGGCGGCGCAGTGAAGCGGCCATAAAGAACTTGGTAACGCCCGAGGGTGTAAACCGGTTGCCAGGTTCTGGAACAATTGGTGATCGGGCGTCATGTCACAAGATGTCAATGCCGCGTTGGCGCGCAAACTGTCCGTTGGGCAAAAGGATCTGGGGGATCGCCCGCGCTCGGTTCTGCGGGCGCTGCGCCTTGGGTTCGCAAGGGCGGCGGGCGACCGGCTGAACCTACCTCTGGCAATTATCGGGGCAAAGCAATCCAATCAGTCGCAAGAGGTGCCGGGGGACGCCGCGGGGCAGGATTGGCTGCTGCTGGTGTTTGACGGCCCCGAAGGCCGCGCCGCGACCTGTCTCAACCCGAATGCGGTCTCGGCCATTGTTCAGGCCCAGACCATTGGTCAGGTCCTGTCCGGTGATCCCGGCGCACGCATGTTTACTGATACTGACGCCGCCATCGTGGCCCCCTTGATCGAAGCCGCGTTGACCGGTTCCGCCGCTTTGTTCGACGCCTCAAGCGATCAGATTTGCCTTGCAGGGCTGGAATTTACCTCGCGCGCCAAGGATTTGCGCACCCTGTCACTGGCGATGACGGAAGAGGCGTACCGCATTTTCGAACTGACCGTAGATCTGGCGAACGGAGAGCAGCAGGGCCGCATATCTGTGTTTCTGCCTGAACATCCCGCCGCCTCGGATGAAGCAGAAGATAACGGGGACAAGGCTGATCTGCGCATGGATCAGTGTTCGGGCGTAATGCGGGCGGAACTGACCGCCGCGCTGTGCCGCATGTCGTTGCCGCTGTCCGACCTGTCCGGACTGCGGATCGGGGACATTCTGCCGTTGCGCGGGGCCCGTCTGGACCGGACCGAGGTTCTGACGATTGACCGGACACGCGCCGGTATCGGTCGCCTTGGGCAATGCGGTGGCCTGCGGGCCGTGCGGCTGAATGAAACCGCTGCATTGCCGGCCCTGACCGGCGCTGACGCGCAGGATTTCATCGCCAGCAAAAGTGGAACACCACCGCAGGATCATCCGGTCGAACCAGCTGTGCATGATGCGCACGCTCAGACCGTCCCGGCCGGGGTGTCAGATCTGACAGATAGCGATCTGATCGTGAACGATTCCGAACGGATGGTCGCTGAAATCACGCAGCTGGCGGGGTTGGCACCCCCGGAGTCCACCAGCTAGGTTGAGGGGCACTTAGCCGCCAGTGCTGCGGATCTGGTCCAGCATGGGGCGCAGATTGTCCAGCTGATACCCGGCTTTGCCGGTCGCACTCAGGATGTCGTCCGTGCTCATGTGGTCGCACTGGCCCAGCGCCCAAACCACCGAACACCGCGTGCCCGAGGCGCAATAGGCCAGAACAGGGCCACTGCCGTTTTCCGCCATGTCGCGCTGCCGCTTCACGTTCTCAGGCGTCATCGTCTGATGGGTCAACTCCAGCACCTCGTATTCCATACCGGCAGCCCGCACCGCTTCGCCGATCGCGTCGGATTGCATGGCCGGGGGAACTTCGGCATTGGGCCGGTTGCAGATCACCTTGGCAAAGCCAGCCTCGGCAATGGCCGGAACATCCTCGACCGTGATCTGCGGCGAGACAGCATAGCGGGGGGTAATCTGACGAATCTCCATGCCAATTCCTTAGGCCGCGTTTGCCGCCCTGTCCAGTTGCGCGCCCAGCGGTGGTGCCACGAACATCCCGGCCGCCATTGCAACCAGAAAGACCAGCCCGCCCAGCCCGCCATAGCTCAGCGAGGCCATCGCCGGTCCGGGGCACAGTCCGGCCAATCCCCAGCCCATCCCGAACAGAACCGAACCCACGATCAGCCTGCGATCAACCTCGGGCTTGGCAGGGGGGGGGAAGGCTCCGCCGGTCAGGGCGTTCTGGCGACCTGTTGTCATCCGCCATGCCACAAGCATCGGCAGAATGGCACCGCCCATCACAAAGGCCAGCGTCGGGTCCCAGTTGCCAAACACATCCAGCCAGCCCTGAACTTTTGTGGTGTCTGTCATGCCCGAAATCAGCAACCCGGCGCCGAACAGTGATCCGGCAATCAACGCAATGATAAGACGCATCAGATCACTCCCAACACATGACGCAGCAGCACAAGGGTGACGCCCCCGGCAAGGATATAGAAAACGGTGGCCACGATGCCGCGCAGCGAGAACCGAGAGATCCCACACACCCCGTGCCCCGAGGTGCAGCCATTGGCGATCCGTGTACCGATACCGACCAGCAGCCCGGCCAGAATGACAACACCCAGATTGCTGGTAAGATGCGTCTGAGCCTCGGGCAGAATCAATGGGCGCAGAAGAAGGGGCATTCCGACAAGCCCCGCAATAAAGGCTAGCTTTTCGGCCATGCTCCCCTTGGCGCTGCCATCGACAAGGCCGCCCAGAATGCCGCTTGCGCCCATGATCCGGCCATTGCCCAGCAGGTAAACCGCCCCGGCCAGACCGATCACCAGACCGCCGCACAGTCCCCAGATCCACTCTATATTCATGTGGGATTTCCCTTTGTGATTTGTTGTGCCCGCGTCACAGCTTGTTGACCGGCAGTTTCAGGAAAACATCGCCCTGTTCATCCGCCGGGGGCATCTGACCGGCCCGCATGTTAACCTGCAAAGACGGCAGGATCAGCCGCGGCATGGCCAGCGTGGCGTCCCGCGCGTCGCGCATTTCCACGAAGTCTTCGATGCTGCGCCCCTGTCCGATATGGACGTTCAGCGCCTTCTGCTCACCCACCGTCGTTTCCCACGCGTATTCGTCGCGGCCCGGAGCCTTGTAATCATGCCCGACATAGATGCGGGTATTGTCCGGCAGCGACAGTATCTTCTGGATCGACTGGAACAGCGTGGCCGACGATCCTCCGGGGAAATCACAACGTGCGGTACCAAAATCGGGCATGAACAGCGTGTCACCCACAAATGCGGCATCGCCAATCACGTAGGTCATGCAGGCCGGTGTATGGCCGGGGGTGTGCAGCACGTCGCCCCGCATCTGGCCGATGTGAAAGCTGTCGCCTTCCTTGAACAGAGCGTCAAACTGGCTGCCATCGCGCTGAAACTCGGTTCCTTCGTTGAAAACCTTGCCAAACGTGTCCTGCACGGTAACGATCTGGTCGCCAATCCCGATCTTGCCGCCCAGCTCCTGTTGCAGATAGGGGGCCGCCGACAGGTGGTCGGCATGGACATGGCTTTCCAGAATCCACTCGACCTTAAGGTCCTGCGCGCGCACAAAATCGATGATCTTGTCCGCCGAGGTTGTCGACGTCCGCCCCGAGGCATGGTCGAAATCCAGTACGCTGTCGATGATGGCACAGGCCCGTCCCTGAGGTTCATGAACCACGTAGGAAACCGTAAAGGTCTGCTCGTCAAAAAACGCTTTCACTTTCGGTGTCATGATCTTCTCCGTTTCGGTCTCGCATATCATATATGTGAATTGGAATGTGATGCAATATCGAACCTGAATTTGATGCCGGTCAAAGCAACCGCTGTAATTCTGGCTTAATCTTTAACCTATCCGCGTCAGATTGCCGAAACTTCGACCATGGCAGGCAATTTCCCGCACAAGGCTACGATATTATCTGCGGGTCGTAATCCCGTTACGTATATTGGGGATACTGGCGCCACTTGGGAGGATGGTTATGACACCGACTGGTCTTTATTCCGAAGCCGAGCAGCTTGAACGTAAGCTTGTGAACGCGGGTCTGGAAACGCGTTTGGCGCTTCAGCCGAGTGTAAGTAAAATTGTTGACCGGATGCGGCAGCAGGGGATGGAGGTGCCATCGCGCCTGCGTCGTCTGGATGCGGCCTTGTGCGAAGATGCGATTGAAGCGCAGTTTGATAACTTGCCGGTGTGAACCGGATGGTCATCCAAGGGATATTCCGAGGATGACCAGCATCAATCCAAGCACCGACAGAAACAGCGAGGCCAGGTTCCAGGGCAGGACGCCCTGAACCACCGCGCGCAGCTCGTCATCCGACAGACCGGCCTTGCGCGCCCGCATCACGCGAAGAATGCACCAGACCAGACCGGCAAGCCCGGCCACAGACAGGGCCGCACCGCCCCAGGTGATGAATTCAAACATGGTTCCCCGCATATCCTCGTGACCTGATCACGCGCTTAACGGATCGGTTGGGGTCATACAAGTGCGCCAGCCCATTGGGTGCTTGCGACCCGGGCGGCAGCACTGTATCCGGCATTCCACACCAGGGTTTCAGCCTCTGGGGCAGGCGTGTCAGGAAGGTGCTCCCGTTGATCGGGCCACCGCCGTTCACCGCCAGCCGCAGGCTGACCTCTTCTGGTTGCAGGTCCATAACCGGGAACAAAAAAGATGAGCATGTCTGAAGAAGCAGAAGCAAATTACAAGGTCACCGCGGGCGAGCTGCGCCAGTTTGTGGAACGTATCGAGCGCCTTGAGATGGAAAAGAAAGACATCGCCGACCAGATCAAAGAGGTCTACGCCGAAAGCAAGTCGCGCGGCTATGACGTAAAGGCCCTGCGCAGCATCATCTCGCTCAGAAAAAGGGACAAGGATGACATCGCCGAGCAAGAGGCCGTCATCGAAATGTACAAAGAAGCGCTGGGCATGACCTAAGCCCGACCGCCATGAAACGATCTATGGCTCTGGAATGGGTTCAATGCCCTGAAAGAGCCGCTGGCCCAAGGGATGCAACGGGCGCGCGCAGCGGGTCCCCCTTGCCAAGCGCGTGGTACGACCACGCACAGCGCTTGACGCCTCCGGGCTGTATCGAACCGCCCATAAACCAAACGCGCACTACTAAAGTCTCAGACACGCCAATGGCCAAAGACGCCGGAACACCCAAACCCTTCCGGATAAAAGCGCGCGATTTCGCAGGAATATGAAGGATGGTGCTGCTGGAGAGAATTGAACTCTCGACCTCTCCCTTACCAAGGGAGTGCTCTACCTCTGAGCTACAGCAGCGCTGTGGGCGGGTGATTAGACTCAAACGAAACGCGGCGCAAGGGTGTCTGGACGGTTTTTTTCGCCTCCTGTAGAGAAAGATCATGACGGATAAAAATTCACCCAAAAAACAAGGTAAACCCGGCGATGCGCGCGAGGCGCGGCTGAAGGCGGCGCTCAAGGCCAACATGGCGCGTCGCAAGGCGCAGGCCAAGGCGCGTGCGGCAGCAGGGGACAAGCCTGACAAGGACGAGGGATAAGAGCAGATGGATTCGATTCTGGTAACGGGCAACGGCCCGCTGAACGGTCAGATACCGATTGCGGGGGCCAAGAATGCGTGCCTGACGCTGATGCCCGCAACATTGTTAAGCGAAGAACCGCTGACGCTGACCAATGCGCCGCGGCTGAGCGACATCAAGACCATGACCGCGCTGCTGCAATCGCTGGGGGCCGAGGTGTCGTCGCTGCAAGACGGTCAGGTGATTGCAATGTCCAGCCACAGCCTGACCAGCCAGACCGCCGATTATGACATCGTGCGCAAGATGCGCGCCTCGAACCTTGTGCTCGGCCCCTTGCTGGCGCGGTTCGGGCAGGCGGTCGTGTCACTGCCGGGCGGTTGTGCGATCGGCGCCCGTCCGATGGACCTGCATGTCGAAGGGCTCGAAGCACTGGGCGCCGAGATAGAGCTGAAGGACGGCTATCTGCACGCCAAAGCTCCGGGTGGTCTGAAAGGGGCCGTGCATCAGATGCGCTTTGCCTCGGTCGGGGCCACCGAAAATATCGTCATGGCCGCCACGCTGGCCAAGGGCACCACGGTGCTCAAGAACGCCGCGCGCGAGCCCGAGATCGTCGATCTGGTTGAATGCCTGCGCAAGATGGGTGCCCAGATTTCCGGCGAAGGTACCCCGACCATCGAAATTCAGGGCGTCGACCGGCTGCACGGGGCCACACATCAGGTTGTCACCGACCGGATCGAGTTGGGCACCTATATGCTGGCCCCGGCGATTTGTGGGGGCGAGGTCGAACTGCTGGGCGGTCGCATGTCACTGGTCGAATCCTTTGCGGCCAAACTGGA
>NZ_JBXWSG010000119.1:0-8960 GCF_059613305.1 Ruegeria sp. BHSB056
TCTTCCCCTCACCCGCAGGCGTCGGGTTGATCGCCGTCACCAGCACCAGCTTGCCGTCCTCACGACCCTGCACCGAGTTGATGAACTCCTGGCTCACCTTCGCCTTGTCATGCCCATACGGCAACAGATCGTCACTGGATATTCCAAGCTTCGCGCCGATCTCCTGGATCGGCTTCTTATTCGCTTCACGCGCAATTTCGATGTCGGATTTATAGCTCATTGGGTTTGGTCTCCCTGCGTGAGATAGTCTGAATTGGTCCGGCCAAAGCGACAAAACGCAGGGCCAGATTCGGTCGAAATTTTCTTTAAGGTAAATAAATATTCCCAAGGGTCAATACGTGAGTTTAAAACGCCCAGGGGACATTTCCAAACATCAAGTCAAGAATCAGGGTTTTGCGACCAGGATCAGGCGTATCTTTTTCGACCCGCGCTGAGACCCAGCAACCAATCCTCGACGATGCGCTGTTCCGGGAAAGCTTTTTGAAGCGGCCTTTTCAGCAGGTAGTATCCGGATTGCGTTCGCACCGAAGCGTTCTGGACCGGCCTGACCAACGCGCCACTCTCAAGCAAGGGGTCAACAAGATGGGCCCAACCCAATGCAATTCCCAAACCATCGACGGCAGCCTGAACCGACAGTGGATAGGTGTTGAAAGCCACGGCCTGCTCCATCGACGAGGTGGAAACACCGTTACCGCTGAACCATGTGCGCCATGTCATCCACTCCGCATGGCTGCTGGTGACTTCAATAAGGTCCAGTTCCGGCAACGCGGAAAGGTCCGCCGCATTGGGGTTGTTTCTGAGGTACTCGGGGCTGCAAACCGGGAACACTGTTTCCCCGAACAGAAGCTTTGCCTCGTATCCCGGCCAATCGCCATCCCCACGCAGGATCGTCAGGTCCATGGAATCCGAAAGACACTCTGCGTCACTGTCCGAAGACACCAGCGAAATACGGATACGGCCATTGGATTTGTTGAACTTGTGCAGCTGTGGCATCAACCACAAAGACGCAACAGAGTTCGTCGCTGAAATCGACACCTTGTTGGCCTGATGCTTGGCCAGCATTTCACGGCTGACGTCCCGCATCTGATCCAGTGACTTCTCGACAGTAGCCAACAGAATGGCACCTTGTTGTGTCAGTGACACCGAACGGTGACCCCGCACGAACAATGGCACGTCATAATGCTGCTCCAGCAGGCGCACTTTGCGGCTGATCGCAGTTTCCGAGATGTTCAGCACCTTGCTGGCCTGCGCAAAGCTTTGCGCTTTTGCCGCGGCTTCAAATGCCAACAAATAATCGAGCGGAGGAAGGACTTTCCCTGTGACTGATGTTTTCTTGGGCATTTACAGGACGTTTCCCGATCTGGACGCGGCCACACGCAAAAACATTCATGGGCACCAGTTGCCGTCTGAACGAACAACCGACTGTTATCATAGTAAAAAGTTGAGTTTGCCTCAAGATTTTATGGTCAACGCCCCTCAAATTTCTTTTCTGCATTATGAGCGATTCTAGGCAAAATGCACAAATTCGCGGGCCGGAAGAGCCCCTTTAGCAAAAAATGAACCTCACTCAGGGAGCGAACATGAAACTCACAAACCTACTTTCTGCTGCAACCTTGGCAGCGGTAGCGGGCACCGGCGCGATCGCCGAAGACAGCAGCGATCCGATCATTATCCCAATACACAACTGGTCAAGTCAGATCGTAATGTCTTACGTGGTCGGCCAGTTGTTCGAAGAGATCGGCAATAATGTCGAATATGTCACCACCGACAGTCAGGCGGTCTACGAGTCGGTGCGTCTGGGCGACGTCACGCTTGAGATGGAAGTCTGGGAAGGCGCATTTGGTGCATCCTTCCGCGCGGCTCTGGAAAAGGGTGGTCTGCATGATGCGGGCGACCACGATGCTGTCACTCGCGAGGACTGGTGGTATCCGATGTGGACCAAAGAGTCCTGCCCCGGCCTGCCGGACTGGAAAGCCCTGAACGATTGTGCGCATTTGTTCGCGACAGCCGAAACCGGCGACAAAGGCCGGTATCTGGACGGTCCGGTAGACTGGTTGAAGCATGGTAAAGAACGCGCCGAAGCGCTTGATCTTAACTTCACCGTGATCAACGCGGGTTCCGCCGCGGCGCTGTGGGCCGAGATCGGTGCCGCCGAGGCTGACAAGACGCCGGTTCTTGTGTTCAACTGGACGCCAAACTTTGCCGAAGCCGTCTGGCCCGGTGAGTTTGTGGAGTTCCCGGCGTGGGAAGACGGCTGCGACAAAGATCCCGCCAAGGGTCCAAACCCGGATGCGCTGTATGATTGTGGCAACCCGGCAAGTGGCTATCTGAAAAAGGCGGCTTGGGATGGCATGAAAGACAAGTGGCCAGCCGCGTATTGCGCCCTGACCCAGATTTCTTTCACCAACCCTCAGATCGCGGAAATGGCAAAGCTGGTCGACACTGATGAGCTTGAGCCGGAAGAAGCGGCAGAAGAGTGGCTGGACGCCAACCGCGCGGTTGTCGACCCCTGGATCAGTGCCTGCAGCTGATAACGGCTACGAATAGTGAATCTGGCGCGGCCTTGATCATTTTGTGATCCAGGGCCGCGCTCAACAAGAAAGAAAAGCAGCCATGTCCGCCATCGCGCCTGTTATATCAGCCAAGAATGTTTGGAAACTGTTTGGACCCTCGCCCGAGAGCTATCTGAAGTCCATGCCGGCAGGCCGCAGTTTCGACGAGATCCGAGAGGATGGATACATCGCCGGGGTCAAGGATGTCTCGATCGAGGTTGGCCGTGGCGAGATGCTTGTCATCATGGGGTTGTCAGGATCGGGAAAATCCACGCTGGTGCGGTGCTTTTCGCGTCTGCACAACATCACCGGGGGCACGATCGAAGTAGACGGTCAGGACATCATGAAACTCAGCGAGCGCGACCTGATCGAATTGCGCCGCAACAAGATGGGGATGGTGTTTCAGTCTTTCGGGTTGCTGCCGCACCGCACGGTTCTGGACAATGTCGCCTTCCCGCTGGAAATGCGTGGGCAGGATCGCCACGACCGGCGCGAACGCGCTTTGGAGGTCATCAAGCTGGTGGGCCTTGAGGGCCGGGAAGAATACTTCCCACGGGAATTGAGCGGTGGCCAGCAACAACGGGTCGGTATCGCCCGGTCGCTGGCTATCGAACCGGATATCTGGTTTCTGGATGAACCCTTCTCGGCGCTTGATCCGCTGATCCGCCGTGAAATGCAGGATGAATTCCTGCGCCTGCAAGAGATGCTGGGCAAAACCATCGTCTTCATCACCCATGATTTCGACGAGGCGCTGCGTCTGGCTGACCGGATTGCTATCATGCGCAACGGTGCGGTCGAACAATGCGATACTCCGGATCAGATCGTGATGAACCCGGCGACCGAATATGTGGCGAAATTCACCGAGGATATCGACAAGGCTCGCGTGGTGCATGCGAAAGGGCTGGCAAAACCGGTGAACGGCCATACCCTTGAAGGCGCGCCGATCAATGGCGGATCAACCATTCATGAACTGGCCCGGGTTCTGGTCAATGACAAACGTATCCTGCTGCCGGTTGCGGATGAAACAGGCGTTGTCACCGGCGTTCTGGATCGCGATGCCGCGTTGAACGTTCTGCTCGGAGCGGAATGATGGCGACACTGTCCACCGAATTACCGGACACGGCAGACGGTGCGTGGGGGCGCACCAGAGTCCTTACCGCACTTCTGATCACCGCCTTTGCGCTGATCCTTGCAAAGGCGGTCGGAATTCTCCCTGAATGGTTGAACCGCATTCCCGAGGCGGCAATCCCGCCTACGGCGCAGATACTGGATGCGGTATTCAACTTCATCCAAAACGACCTTGGCCTGATCTATGTGACGCGCTTCATCGCCGAAGGCCCGCTGGAGTTTTTGTTGGACACATCGGCCAACCTTTTAGAAGGCAAGCGTCGCTGGCCTAATCTGGGACCGATCCCATGGTCTGCGATTGCTGCTGTTGCCGGTGTTGTCGGCTATGCCGTAGGGGGATGGAAGTTGGCAGCCCTTGGAGCGGGCACATTCATCTGGACGGCGGCAATCGGGCAGTGGAAAATCGCCATGCAAACCATGTCCGTGATTGTCGTAGCGGCACCCTTGGCGTTCCTGCTGGGTCTGGTTCTGGGAATAACCGCGTGGAAATATGGCTGGTTCGAGCGTATGCTGAAGCCCATCTTGTCGGTGTTGCAGACCCTGCCCTTCTTTACTTACCTGCTGCCTGCGGTGATCTTCTTTAAAGTCGGACCAACAGCCGGTGCCGTGGCAACAATTACGTTCGCCATCCCGCCGATGATCCTGATGACAACGCTGGGACTTAAGAAAGTCAGTCCCGAAGTGATCGAAGCCGGTCAAATGTCTGGCTGCACCCGCTGGCAGATGCTGCGTCACGTCTATGTTCCGGCGGCACGCACTGAAATTCTAGTTGGCGTCAATCAGGTTATCATGCTGTGTCTGGCCATGGTGGTTTTGACCGCCTTCATCGGAATGCCCGGACTTGGCGCCAAGCTACTGGCAATGATGGGTAGCTTCAAACTGGGACGTTCATTCGAGATCGGCGTTACCATCGTTCTTCTGGCGGTGACGCTGGACCGGATGTCCAAGGCGTGGGTGGTCAAGCAACCAGTTCACTTTGAACGCGGCACTCCCTGGTGGAAGCGGCACCAGATATCGCTGGTCGCGCTGGGTATGTTTATCGGGTTAATCCTGCTGTCGCAGCTGTTCCCGATCCTGGCCGAAGTTGGCCGTAAACAGCACCTGAGCCAAGGCAAGGAAATTGATGTGGTTATCAAGTCGTTCCTGGCGATCGAAGCCATCAAGGGAACAACTGAATGGTTGCGCTGGTTCCTGAATGTCAAAGTTCTGATACCGTTCCGGGACACGCTGTTGGCGATACCTACCCCCGCCTTCATCCTACTTGTCGTTGCCTTTGCTTATTGGGTCGGCGGGCGCCGGTCGGGTATCTATGCTGCGGTGTTCTTTACCATCGTCGCATTTTCGGGTTGGTGGGACCGGTCGGTGATCACTCTATATACAGTTATCTCGGCCGTTGCGCTCGCCACTCTGATCGGCATACCGCTTGGCGTGATTGCCGCCCGCTCCGAGCGCTGGTCCAAGAGCATCCTTCTGGCCTGCGACACCGCACAGACTTTTCCCAGCTTCATCTATCTGATTCCGGCAATCATGCTGTTCGGCGTCAATGATGTGGCGGTTGTGTTCTCGATCCTGATTTTCGCCGCTGTGCCGCTGATCCGATACACCATTATTGGCCTTAGCAGCGTGCCCCCGGAAATGGCCGAAGCTGCAGACATGTCCGGGTCCACGCGGCGGCAAAAGCTGATGTCGGTTCAGTTCCCGCTAGCGCTGCCGACAATGGCTGTCGGATTCAATCAGGCGATCATGTTTGCCTTTTTCATGGTCATCATCGCGGCCTTCATCGGCACACAGGACCTGGGACAAGAATTGCAACGCACGCTAGCAGGTACCGAGCTGGGCAAAAACTTTGTCCTAGGCCTGAACGTGTCGCTGATGGCGCTGACCTTTGACATGGCTATCAGCAGCTGGGCGGAACAGCGCAAAAAGCGACTGGGGCTGGACTGAGATGGCACAACTTCAGAACAGCCGCAGTGTTGCCCGTTTCGACGATGCCGGATTTGTCCGGATGCGGATGGACGGTCTGCCAGACGAGCAGGTCTGGTGGAAGAACGTCAGCTTTGATGAAGAAACCGGGCAAGGCAGCTATCTGATGAAGATGGCGCCAGGCACACGCTCGAACCCGCACATCCATCACGGATCGGAAGAGTTCTTTGTCCTCGAAGGCGATCTGACCGATCATGATGGGTTCTGCTATCGCAGCGGGAATTTCGTCAGCCTTGCCGCAGGATCCAGCCATTGCTCGCACACCAAGGCGGGCTGTCTTTTGGTGGTCACGCACCGAGGTGCGACGGAATCCATTCAGGAAGGTGAATTATGAATGTGAAGCCGGTTTTTGAAGTTCCATTCGAACGCAGCGGGGTGTTGGCCCCCGGCCTTCCGATCCTGCCCCACGGGACAGAACGCCATCCGGTTCCCGCAATGGGATCGCGCGCGGTTCCGGTGTCCAAAGGCGACACCATCACGCTGCTGGATCGCGATGGCATGCAACCGGCCGAGATGGTGTTCTTTGCCCCTGATCGAAGCTCGGACGCCGCCATGCTAGGCGCACAGGGACATGGGCGGCCGGAAGGGTTGATTGCAACTCTGGCGAATGGTTCGGCCTCGGGAAAGAAAGTGCTGCGCGCATTAGAGGTCGCGGGCTTCGATATCGGACGCGGAGATGCAGTCCGGGCTTTTTCAGCCGGATCGCGCGCGGGCGAAATGGCGCATTTCGTGGCGGAGAATGACGGACTGCTGATTGTCGCCGCACCGGGCGAAGCGATGCGGCCCGAGGACAACAATCCTCCGACTGACATCATTCTGTACATTCAGCGAGCAGCACCCGGCCTCGAGAAACCCGAAGTGGGTCCTCCCGATCCGCTCGCCGACCCTCTGAAGGACATCAACATTCAGCCGGGCAATGCTCAGTCCTACGAGGTCAAAGCCGGAGAATTCATACAGATCCTGGATATTCGCGGCCGCGAATGTTCGGATTTTCAGGCCTTCAGCCGCCGGGCGCTGGATCAGGGGATCGAGCGCGAAATCGATCCGACGACGACCCGCAGCCTGATGGGCAGCCTGTACCCGCAACCGGGGATATTTTCGAAGTACTGGTCCGTCGATCAGGAGCCCTTGATCGAAATTGTGCAGGACACCTGCGGACGTCACGATACGTTTGGGTTGGCCTGCACGGCGCGGTATTATGAAGATCTGGGTTATCCTGGCCATGTGAACTGCTCGGACAACATCAATAAGGATCTGGACCAGTATGGCATCCGCCCGCGCGGTGGCTGGCCTGCGATCAACTTCTTCTTCAACACAATGCTGGACGAGACCAACGCCATCGGCATGGACGATCCCTGGTCGAGACCCGGTGATTTCGTGCTACTGCGCGCTCTGACGGATCTGGTCTGCGTCAGCACTGCCTGTCCCTGCGACATCGACCCGGCCAATGGCTGGAACCCGACAGACATTCAGGTGCGAACCTACAAAGCGACCGAGGATTTCAAACGGTCCTACGGCTACAGAAAATCTGCGGAGGCGGATGTGGAAGAAACCAAGAAAACAGCATTTCACGACTGCTTTGCGCGTCATACCCGTGATTTCGTCGAATACAACGGCTACTGGCTGCCCAACACTATGACCAACCATGGCGCAATTGCCGAATACTGGGCCTGTCGGGACAAAGTCGCCGTGATGGACCTGAGCCCACTGCGCAAGTACGAAGTTGTCGGCCCGGATGCCGAAGAGCTGATGCAGCTTTGCGTGACTCGCAACATGAAAAAGCTGAGCGTTGGTCAGGTGGTCTATACGGCCATGTGTTATGAGCATGGTGGCATGATCGACGATGGCACCGTCTATCGTCTGGGAGAGACCAATTTTCGCTGGATCGGAGGCAACGACACCAGTGGTTTGTGGCTGCAGGAACAGGCGCGCAAGCGGAACCTGAACGTCTGGGTGCGCAGCTCCACGGATCAGTTGCACAACATCGCGGTTCAAGGGCGGCACAGCCGCGACATCCTCTCGCAGATCTTTTGGACCCCCCCCCAGCAGCCGACCATTGAAGAACTACCCTGGTTCCGGCTTACAGTGGCCCGGGTCGGAGATGTACGCGGAACTTCGGTCGTGATTTCCCGGACCGGATATTCCGGCGAACTAGGGTACGAAATTTTCTGCCATCCCAAAGACGCCGTCGAGATATTCGACCGTGTCTGGGACGTTGGTCAGAACTACGGAATTGCCCCGCTTGGCCTTGCCGCGCTCGATATGTTGCGGATCGAAGGCGGCCTGATCTTTGCCGGATCCGAATTCGACGATCAAACCGATCCGTTCGAGGCTGGCATTGGCTTTACCGTGCCGCTGAAATCAAAGACCGACGATTTCATCGGGCGGGCGGCGATCGAAGAACGCAAGGCACATCCCCACCGCAAACTGGTTGGTTTCGAGGTCGAAGGGGGCACGATCCCCTCGCCCGGCGACTGCGTGCGCGTTGGAAAAGCGCAGGTTGGAGAGGTTACAAGCGCAATGAAATCACCCGTCCTTGGCAAAGTCATCGCGTTAGGTCGGGTTTCGGTTACACATGCCACCATTGGGGCAGACATTGAGATTGGGCAACTGGACGGGCAGCAAAAGCGGTTGAAAGCCACGATCGTTCCATTCCCGCACTTTGATCCGACAAAGGAACGTGTGAAAGGGATATACGCAGAAGCGACCGTTCCGGACGCTGCAGAGTAGCCGCAAAAAGGTGACGACATGCGAAGTCATCATGTCGGATCGTTGCCAGGCCTCAAGAAAGCATTCGTCATTTGGTTTTGAGATACGGATGTGTCGCAAACATTTGGAACGGCCAAAGTCAGCGACTTACTGGATACACCTATCCTGCGAGCCCGGCGAATAGCTGGAAGCCAGACGTCGTATTGCTGGAGAATTGCCACTTCCTGATCATGTTGGCGACCTCGATGCCGTCCAGTGTAGCCGAAGCGGATCTGAACGATTTGAACCCACACATGTGCCGTACGCGACGCTTGATAAATCGATGATCCTGTTCGATCAGGTTATTCAGATACTTGGACCTGACGGTTTGGATTTTGACTAGCAACTGTATTTCTCAGGGGGTCTGAGCCGACCAGTTTTGCCGAGATTTGAGGAGTGCGTTCGCGATTGTAACAAGCTTTCTAGCGACTGCTGTGTTGATGACTTTGTGTGGCTTGCGCGCGTCACGCAAACGATCTGCGAAGATCTTGAGATGCGGATTGTGATGACTCGCGACGAGAGCAGCCTGGAACATGACGTGTCGTACCT
>NZ_JBXWSG010000120.1:0-8844 GCF_059613305.1 Ruegeria sp. BHSB056
GCAGGCTGGAAAGGTCACAGTTCAATATCCAGCGTGACTGGAAAATGATCGGAGGCCGTCAAAAGCGCCTGTCGCAATTCCGGTTCAGCCCAACAGGCGGCATCCTGAAACGGGTGCCAGATACGCCAGGACGGGCGATTTGCTTGCAGGTCCGTGGTAATCATTATGTAATCCAGCAAAGCGTCCAGAAATTTGCCTTCCTCCGGACGGGCAAAGCGCGCAGTGGCAGGCACCGGCCCGGGCCGAAACCTATAGGCTGTGACGGCGTTCGGATCGAACAATCCGGCTTGCAGCAACACCTCGACCGACGAGCGGCCAAAGAGGTGTTCAAACTCATCCAACCCGGGGCCATCATTCAGATCCCCCAGCAAGATGACGGGCTGTTTTTGCGCGACATGCCATTCGACGCGCCGTGCAAGCCAGATCGCTTGCGCCAGCTGTTTGCGGCGATTGGCAATCGAGATCCGGATCGCCTCGTCCCGCGATTCGGCACCGTGCGGCGCCTTGGATTTCAGATGTGCCCCGATCAGGCGAATTTTGTGCCCCGCTTTCGTCGTCACCGCCAGTTCCATCGGCGGTTTGGAGAACCGCACGACATCCTCGGTCGCATCAATGTCGAGGTCGATTTTAAACACGCCATCGAACCGGGGGGCTGAGGTATCTGCAATATCTCCCTTGGGGTCATGGCGAACACTCAGCACCGTTCTGTCATAGAGTAATGCCAGTTCCTGATGTGTGTCGTTTGCATAGCCCATCACCGCATCAGACGTGCGCAAGTCGAACGCTTCGGAAAAGGCTTGCAGGGCCCGAACCGTGTTCTGGTGTCTGCCGGTGTTGGGCGCCTCGACAATCAGAATCGCATCAGCGTCAATTGCGGTCAGAACCTTGGCAATCGCTTCGACCTGCTGCGCTTTGGTGACGTTGTGCCTGCCGGACCAGCTGTCATCGACGATCAGCCTGTCTTTCTGGTCGAACAGATTGGCGAACCATTCTATATTATAGGTCGCCAGCCGCATCTGATCAGGCCCGCGCGCCGTTGATTTCATCCCAGGCGCGATTGATATCGATCATCTTTTTCTCGGCCAGGCGGATCGCCTCTTCGGGGACACCCCGTGCCATCATGGCGTCGGGGTGCGTTTCCCGAACCAGTTGCCGCCAGACCTTGCGAATATCGGGCAGCGGCATGTCATGTGGAACGCCCAGTACCGTGTATGGATCGTTTGGCGCATCCGGGACAAAGCGCGCCCGCAGTGCTTTGAACTGCGCGTCGGTTTGTCCGAAGATTTGGCTGACATCTTCGAGAAATGCGTTTTCGTTCGGATGATAGAAACCGTCCGCCATCGCAATGTGAAAAAGCCCTTCCATCAGGTCACACAGGGTTGTGCTGTCTTCCGAGAACATGCGTGCGATTTTGCGGGCGTAGTCCTGATATCCCGCCACGTCCGTACGGGCCATGTTGAAGACGCGGGCTGCACCTTCCTCATCTTCGCGTGCGATCTGAAACACGTCGCGAAAAGCGGTGACCTCATCACGGGTCACCTGACCGTCTGCCTTGGCCATTTTGGCACCCAGTGCGATGACCGCAATCGTAAAGGCCACGGACCGTTCCGGTGGCGAGCGTAGTTTTTCAAAAACTGCGGTCAGGCTTTCGCCCTGGGCAAGCGCGCTCAGCGCATCGGATATGCGGGTCCAGATCGACATGACCGCACCCTAGCGTCACAATTCAGGACTGTCAGGTCCAACAGGTCATTCAGCACCAAGAATTTTCTGCATCAGCACAAGGTCCAGCCGCTGACCGAATTTGAAGCCGACTTCGGGCATCAGCCCGACTTTCGAATAGCCAAGTGCGGCATGAAACGCCTCGGCCCCCGGATTGGCCGAGGATATGCCCGCGACCAGAACATGAACGCCTTGGGCTTGCGCAATATCCTGAAGCGCGGACATCAACGCACGCCCCACCCCTCTGCCGCGCGCGTCCGGTAACAGCTGGATCGTATGTTCGCATGTTTGCGCATAACCGGGCCCGGTTCGGAAAGGGCCATATGTGGCAAAGCCGATAACGTGGCTGTCGTGCTCGGCAACCAGATAACCAGGCACGCGTGCCTTGATATCTTCGGCAATCTGGGCGGCGCTGCGTTCGTCCGTCGTGAAAGTGACCAAAGTGTCCCGGATGATCGCATTGGTGATCCGGGCAATGGCGGGTGCATCTGACACTGTGGCCGGGCGTATGTTCATTCCAGCACCCGAAGCCCATGAGGTGTCTCGATCTCTGCCTGCAAAGCCGCGGGGCCGGTATCGAACACCACATGATCCAGCTCACCCAGTTGACGGGCTAGTGTCAGGGCGTCGGGGTGGTAGACAACCAGACGCCGCAACCGGCACGCGCTGTCCTGCAACATGTTTGCCGGGTGCAGGTCGCCCTGCCATTCGATAAGGGCGGGAAACAGATTGTCAAACGGCAAACGCCCCGTTGGCGGAACCGCCATACGCCATTGCAACGCGCCGCGGGTCAGATCGATGGGCTCTCCGGTGCCATCGGGGAAGATCGACAGTGTGGCCACGATATCCTCGACCCGGCATATCCAGTTCGTCAAACGCGGTCCGCCCTGAAAATTGTCCAGATCGAACCATCGCGGCCTGCCCGGAGGGTGCGCCTGCGGATCGATGGCAATCGCTTCCAGATAGAGCCCATCCCTGAGCCCCAGCAGTCTGTTATGTGTCCCGAATTTTTCGTGTTTCCCACCGGGTTGCAGTGCAACACCAAGCGCCTGTTCGATATGCGCAGACGCTTCTTCAAGCGTTTCGCCCGCGACGGCCAGATGATCGAGTAACATGTGCACCCTCCTGCGAAAACGACCGGACCCAAAGGGATCCGGTCGCATGTTTTCGCCATTGGCGCAGGATCACAAGAGCTTTCGTTGAAAGTCTTGCCTTATGTCAGGGCCGCGCTTCGCGGATCAGGCGCAGAATGTCCTGAGCGGCCTCGGGAATGTTGGTGCCCGGACCAAAGATGGCCTTAACCCCGTGGTCATACAGGAACTGGTAATCCTGCTGCGGGATCACCCCGCCACAGATCACAATGATATCGTCGGCCCCTGCTTTCTTCAGCTCTTCCACCAGCTGCGGTGCCAGCGTTTTATGCCCCGCCGCCTGCGAGGAAATGCCGACCACGTGAACGTCATTGTCCACCGCGTCCTGCGCGGCCTCAGCAGGTGTCTGGAACAGCGGGCCAACGTCAACATCAAAACCGATATCGGCAAAGGCTGTGGCGATAACCTTGGCACCGCGATCATGCCCGTCCTGCCCCATCTTGACCACCAGCAGACGGGGGCGGCGGCCTTCGGCCTCGGCAAAGTCCTCGATGGATTTCTGGATCGCGGCAAAGCCTTCGTCGCCCTCATAAGCAGCACCATAGACACCGGCCAGGGTTTTCACCTCGGCGCGGTGGCGACCGAATTCTTTCTCCATTGCCATGCTGATCTCTCCTACGGATGCACGGGCGCGGGCGGCTTCGACCGCAGCGGCCAGCAGGTTTCCGCCCTCCTGGGCGGTCTTGGTCAGGGCGTCCAGCGCGGCTTGGCACGCGGCTTCATCACGGGTTGCGCGAATGCGTTCCAGCCGCGCCACCTGCGCCTCGCGTACGGCGACGTTGTCGACATCCAGAATGTCGATCGGGTCTTCCTGTTCCTTGCGGTACTTGTTGACGCCAACAATCACTTCGTCGCCCCGGTCAATCATGGCCTGACGACGGGCCGCGCTTTCCTCGATCCGCAGCTTGGGCATGCCCGAGGCAACCGCCTTGGTCATGCCACCCATCTCCTCGACCTCTTGCATCAGGGCCCAGGCTTTTTCGACCAGTTCATTGGTCAGGCTTTCGACATAGTAGGAACCGGCCAGCGGATCGACCACATCAGTTACACCGGTTTCTTCCTGAAGCACGAGCTGCGTGTTCCGCGCGATGCGGGCCGAGAAATCGGTGGGCAGCGCAATTGCCTCGTCCAGAGCATTGGTATGCAGGGACTGGGTGCCCCCAAGAACTGCACTCATCGCTTCATAGGCGGTGCGGATGACATTGTTGTAAGGGTCTTGTTCCTGAAGCGATACACCGGAAGTCTGGCAATGGGTGCGCAGCATTTTTGACCGTTCGGATTTCGCGCCGAACTCGGTCATGACCCGGTGCCACAGCGTGCGCGCGGCGCGCAATTTGGCGATCTCCATGAAGAAATTCATGCCGATGGCAAAGAAGAAAGACAAACGACCAGCGAACTTGTCCACGTCCATCCCGGCCTCAGTCGCGGCACGGACGTATTCACGCCCATCAGCCAGCGTATAGGCCAGTTCTTGTACAAGGTTCGCCCCGGCCTCTTGCATGTGATAGCCCGAGATCGAGATCGAGTTGAACTTGGGCATCTCGTTCGACGTGTATTCGATGATGTCCGAGATGATCTTCATCGACGGTTCGGGCGGGTAGATATAGGTGTTGCGCACCATGAATTCTTTCAGAATGTCGTTCTGAATGGTGCCGGACAGGACAGATTTGTCGTGACCCTGTTCTTCACCCGCAACAATAAAACTGGCCAGGATCGGAACAACCGCGCCGTTCATGGTCATCGAGACCGAGACCTTGTCCAGTGGGATGCCGTCGAACAGGATTTTCATATCCTCGACGCTGTCGATGGCAACGCCTGCCTTACCGACATCGCCAACAACGCGTGGGTGATCACTGTCATAGCCGCGATGTGTCGCCAGATCGAAGGCAACCGAAACGCCCTGCTGGCCCGCCGCCAGATTGCGCCGGTAGAACGCGTTCGACTCCTCGGCGGTTGAGAAACCCGCATATTGGCGGATCGTCCATGGACGCCCGGCATACATCGTGGCCTTAACACCGCGAGTAAACGGGCCAAAGCCCGGCAACGACCCCATATGCGGCAGATCGGCGGTGTCTTCTTGGGTATAAAGCGGTTTGACCGCGATGCCTTCCAGCGTTTCCTTGGTCAGGTCGTCCAACGGACGTCCGCGCAGCTCTTTCTCGGCAAGCGCTTTCCAGTCCTTCCTGTCGGTCATTTCGATTTCCTCTCGTCAATACGGATGGCGGCCGCTGAAAGCGCCCGCGCCAAGGTCCTGCACTTGGCCTGGTCATTCAGGCGCAAGCGCGAAAATGTGGTCACCCGGCGCAAATCGCCGGTCGCAATCGCGGGCACAGGGGCTATATTCGATAGAACAGGAGGCCACATGAAACGCACGCTTGCCTTTGTTTTCTCGGCACTAATCCCTCTGGCTGCCCTGGCGGCAGACGGAACCGCGCCGTCTGATGACAGTTTTGTCCGCCCGGTGGGTGAAAGTGAACTCAGCGAGTTTTTATGGGTAAAACGCCCCATCGTAGTTTTCGCTGACACGCCCGCCGATCCGCGGTTCCAGCAGCAGATCGATATGCTTGTCGCAGAAGAAGCAGCCATGCGCGACCGTGATGTCATCGTGCTGACAGACACGGACCCGTCTGCCCGGTCTCCGATCCGGACCAAGCTGCGGCCGCGTGGATTCCAGATGGTGTTCGTCGACAAGGACGGCGTGGTCAAATTGCGCAAACCCAGCCCGTGGAGCGTGCGTGAGATTGGAAGGTCTATCGACAAGACCCCCCTGCGCGAACGCGAGATCCGCGACCGGCGCGAAGGGGGCTGAACGCTTTCGCCATGCCCTAAGGCCCCGGTGCGATGCGCCGGGAACTTTGGGTTGTATGTCGAAAGCGCCAACATAGGTCACTCGAACTCGATGATCACGTCGTCCACAGCAAGGCTGTCACCGGGACCTGCATTGACCTTGGCGACCACGCCCCTCTTTTCAGCGCGCAGGATGTTTTCCATCTTCATCGCCTCAATTGTGCATAGCGCCTGACCTTCCTGCACTTCCTGCCCCACTTCGACGTCAATCTTCACGACAAGGCCGGGCATCGGACAGAGCAGCATTTTCGAGGTATCTGGTGGCAGTTTTTCCGGCATCAGCTTGGCCAGTTCCGCCTGACGCGGACGGCGTACATGCACTTTCAAGTCCGCGCCGCGATTGCGAACGCGGAAACCGCCCGAGATCTTGCCGATTTTCAGAACCAGCGGGCTGCCATCCACGTCCAGAACCGCAAGTTGATCGCCCGGCGTCCAGTCCGACGCGACACGCAGGGACGATCCGTCGTCAAACTTGACCGTTGACCCTTCTTTGTCGGCATTGACCTGCACGGCGAAATCCTGCCCCTGCAATGTCACAACCCAGCGCTTGCCTACTTTGCGTTCGTGATTGTCCATCCGGCCCGACACGCGGGTGCGCCGGATTTCGGCGACGCGGTGCATCGCGGCGCAGGATGCAGCAATCCGGCGCAGATCCACTTCGGGCAACGTTACGCCCTCGAACCCGTCTGGATATTCTTCAGCGATAAAGGCCGTTGTCATGTCACCGCTGACAAACTTCGGGTGATCCATCACTGCCGACAGGAACGGCAGGTTGTGACCGATGCCTTCCACTTCGAAACTGTCCAACGCCACGCGCATCGCTTCGATTGCTTTTTCGCGGGTCGGGGCCCAAGTGCAGAGCTTGGCGATCATCGGGTCGTAATACATACTGATCTCGCCGCCCTCGTAGACGCCGGTATCGTTACGTACGGCGGTTTCGCCTTCGGGGGCTTCACCCTGCCATTTACCGTTGACCAGCAACGGACCGGCCGCGGTTTCCTGCGGCGGGCGATACCGGGTCAGACGACCGATCGACGGCAGGAAGTTGCGATACGGGTCTTCCGCATACAGACGGTTTTCAATCGCCCAGCCGGTCAGGGTCACGTCATCCTGCGTTATCGATAGCTTTTCACCCGCTGCGACACGGATCATCTGCTCGACCAGATCGACGCCGGTGATCAGTTCCGTGACAGGGTGTTCCACCTGCAGGCGCGTGTTCATTTCGAGGAAATAGAAGTTCTTGTCTCCGTCCACAATGAACTCGACCGTACCTGCACTTGCGTAGTTCACGGCCTTGGCCAGAGCGACAGCCTGTTCACCCATCGCCTTGCGGGTTTCGGGATCAAGGAAGGGCGACGGTGCCTCTTCCACCACTTTCTGGTTCCGGCGCTGGATCGAGCATTCACGCTCGCCCAGGTAGATGCCATTTCCGTGACTGTCGCACAGAACCTGAATTTCGATATGGCGCGGCTGAGTTACGAATTTTTCGATGAATATCCGGTCATCTCCGAACGAGTTTGCGGCTTCGTTCTTGGACGACTGAAAGCCTTCGCGCGCCTCTTCATCGCTCCACGCGATGCGCATGCCCTTGCCACCGCCACCGGCGCTGGCTTTGATCATGACCGGATAACCGATGTCGTTCGAGATTCTGACCGCCTCGTCCGCGTCTTCGATCAGCCCCATGTAACCCGGAACCGTCGAAACTCCGGCCTCCTGTGCGATCTTCTTCGAAGTAATCTTGTCGCCCATGCTTTCGATTGCACCGACAGGGGGCCCAACAAAGGCAACACCTTCGGCCTCGAGCGCTTCGGCGAACTTCGAGTTCTCCGACAGGAAGCCATAGCCGGGATGAACCGCCTGCGCGCCGCTTTTACGGATGGCATCCATGACCTTGTCGATCACAATGTAGGACTGGTTCGCCGGGGGCGGACCGATATGCACGGCTTCGTCGGCCATCGACACATGCAGCGCGTTCTTGTCCGCGTCCGAATAAATGGCAACGGTGCCGATACCCATCTTGCGGGCGGTCTTGATGACCCGGCAGGCGATCTCGCCCCGGTTGGCGATCAGGATCTTATTGAACATGAAACGTCCTTTGGCTTGGTGTTCCGGAAACGCAAAACGCCGCCGCAGGGTACGATCCCCACGACGGCGTGATGCGCAATGATGGCTGAGGCGCCAGGCGCCCCGAAGGATATGCGTTAGTTACAGTTGTTCTGCGTCTTGCAGTACAGCACGTTGCCCGCTGCACCGACGGCCGCGCCAAACAGCGGGTCGGCATTGAGGACCGCGGCCCCCACAGCCCCGGCACCACCGCCGAGGAGTGCCTGTTCGCCCGTGGTGTCACCGCACGCGGCCAGACCCGCACAGGTCGCCGCAACAAGGATGAGCTTCGAGAATCGCATTGTGTCTGCCCTTTTAGGTTTCTTGGTTCGTTTGGGATCAGATGCGCGAAATGGGGCCTGTTATTCAATATCAATGCAGCTGCAGGCAGGTTTTGTGCAGGTTTTCGCTTCTCTTTGGCCGTTGGAGCCAAAAAGAAAAACGCGGACAGGTCTATGTGGGGAACACAAGCCTGCCCGCGCAAGGAAGGGGTACGGAATAGTAGGTGCATGTGCGGCGCAGGCAAAGTAGAGCCGCACGGCCCATTCAGTTTGCACGGCACAATCCGTTGGGCAATCACAGTATTGTTTCCCGGGGACAACTCGGCTGGTTTCTGCCCAAGCCGCAAAAAGGCGCGCAACTTCGTGCCGACAGCATTCAAGTGAATTACCAGCGCGAAAGCCCCGTTCACCGTCACAGTTTCGTTACAAAACGGGCCGCTTCCGATGTTTTCTGCGGTTGCAGCATCACGAATCGCCGCCACTCCACCGGCGAAGGAATTACGGCGCAGCAGCGCGTTAGATGACAGGTTCAAGACGCTGTGATTCAAGAAGTCGAAAAAGGCACATTTTCTTGAGAAATCAGATAGTTCTATTCTCTTTCTCGTGATTTCCAAAGATTTCTGCTGCGTGAAACGGTCCCTGGGCACACTCGCACTCAAAGGAACACCCACATGACTATGACTAGAAAAAAGGCACTCCTGCTCGCTGCCTCTGCGCTCAGTGTGACCGGCACGTTTGCTGTC